>NZ_MWJN01000017.1:0-109018 GCF_002027145.1 Microbispora sp. GKU 823
GCGCGCCGTACGCCGCGAGGTCGGCCGCGCCGTGGACCAGGTCGGCCACCCGGGCGGCCAGGTCGGCGCGGGCCGGGGCGATCCGCGCCGACCAGCGCCGGGCGGCGGCGGCTCCCCGCGGGCAGCAGCACCCCGGCGACGAGCAGGCCGGCGGCGAGCACGAACGCGGCGGCGGGCAGCAGGAAGCCCGCGATGACGACGGCGGCGACGCCGGTGATCAGCGCGGCGGCGGCCGGCAGCAGGCAGCGGACGAGCAGGTCCTGCACGGCGTCGGTGTCGTCCACCATGCGGCTGAGCAGGTCGGCGCCGCGCTGGGGCAGCGGCCCTGCCGGGATCAGCGCCCGGTAGAGACGCTCGCGGGTGCCCGCCTGGGCGCGCAGCGCGACGTCGTGCCCGGCCAGGCGCTCGCCGTACCGGAACACGCCGCGGGTGGTGGCGAACGCCCGCACGGCCACGATCGCGACCGACAGCGCCGCCAGGGGCGGCTGCTCGGCGGCCCGCGTGATCAGCCAGGCGGCCGACGCGATGAGCGCGACCCCCGCGAGGTCGGCCGCCGCCCCGGCGAGCGCGGCGAGCACGAGCCGCCGTCCCATGCCGGTGCCGGTGACCACCGACAGCGGCGAGGCCACTGTGGCCGTCTCCGTGGCCGTCTTCGTGGTCGCCTCCGCGCGGCTCATCGGGCCTCCCCGCCCTGTATGGAGATCGGGGGGGCGGGAACCGGGGGGGACGAGGGCGCCGCCGTCGAGGCGGACGACCCGGTCGGCCAGGTCGATCATCGCCGGGCGGTGCGCGACGATGATCGCCGTACGGCCCTCCGCCAGCCTGCGCGTGGCCGCCACGATCGCCGCCTCGCTCCTGCCGTCGAGCCGCGCCGTGGGCTCGTCCAGCAGCAGCACCCGGGCGGCGGGGCGGCAGAAGGCCCTGGCCAGGCGACCCGCTGACGCTGGCCCGCCGACAGGTTCGCGCCGCGCTCGCCGAGCGGGGTGTCGTACCCCTGCGGCAGGGCGGCGGCGAACTCCGCCACCTGCGCCGCCTCCGCGGCGGCCCTGACCTCCTCAGGACCGGCCGCCGAACCGAGCGCGATGTTGTCGGCCACCGACGTCGCGAACAGGTGCGGGCGTTGTGGCACGAAGGCGAGCCGCCGCCGCCACTCGTCGAGGTCGAGGCCGGCCAGATCGGTCCCGTCCACCAGCACCCGCCCCTCCGACGGGTCACGAACCCGAGCAGCAGGTGCAGCAGCGTGCTCTTGCCCGCGCCGCTCGGGCCGACGATCGCCAGCCGCTCGCCCGGCTCGATGACCAGCGAGACGCGGTCGAGCGCGGTCTCCTCGCGGCCCGGGTAGCGCACGGTGACGTCCTCCAGCCGGATCTCCGGCGGTCCGCCGGCCGGCGCGGGCCGCCCCGCGCCGGCTGCCTTTCCCGTGCCCGTGGCGGCTCCGGCCGGTGCGGTCGCCTGCCCGGCCTCCTGCGGCGGGTTGATGACCGCGAACGCCTCGTCGGCGGCGGCGACGCCCTCCATGGCGGCGTGGAAGCGGGTGCCCATCGCGCGCAGCGGCAGGTACGCCTCCGGGGCGAGCAGCAGCACGAGCAGCGCCGTACGCAGGTCGAGCGAGCCCGACAGCAGCCGCAGCCCCACGGGCACCGCCACCAGCGCCAGCGACAGCGACGCCACGAGTTCGAGCACCAGCGACGACAGGAACGCCACCCGCAGCGTGCGCATCGTCGCGGCGCGGTGGGCCTCGGCGACCTCGCGGATCACCGACGCCTGGTAGCGGGCCCGGCCGAAGGCCCGCAGCGTGGGCAGGCCGCGCACGACGTCGAGGAAGTGGCCGCCGAGGCGGGCCAGCGCGCGCCACTGCCGTTCCGTCACGGTCTTGGTGGTCCACCCGACCAGCGCCCCGAAGATCGGGATCAGCGGCAGCGTGAGCACCACGATCACGGCGGTGGCCAGGTCGGCCACGAAGAGCCGGACCACGACCGCGACCGGCACGATCCCGGCCACGGCGACCGACGGCAGGTAGCCCGTCAGGTAGGGGTCGAGCGCGTCCAGCCCCCGGCCCGCGAGCGTCACCAGCTCACCCGACCGGTACGCCGGCCCGAGACCCTCCACCCGGCCGAGGAGCAGCCGCCGCAGCGCCGACTTGAGCGCGGTGGCCGCGCGGCCCGCGAGCACTCCCTGCGCCCATCCGAGCAGCCCGCGGCAGGCGACGACGAGCGCCAGGGGGAGCAGCGCGGCGATCGCGAACCGGCCGGACAGCACCCCGGCCAGCAGTTCCGCCTGCACGAGCACGAGCAGCCCGGCCACCACCGCCGCCGCCAGGGAGCAGGCGAGATGGATGCGGACGCTCCGCTCCGCGCGGGCCAGCCGGAGGAGATCCTTGTGCAACGGTCCCCAATCAGAAGAACGTCGGCAGCGCGCCCCTGGAGAAGGTGCGCCACACCCATACTTGCGCGCCCACGAGGATCGGGGCGACCGGGACCACCATGACACTGAGCACAGTCAGTGTCTGATCCGGGGCGGCGTTGCCGAGCATGTGGGCAGCCGCGGCCGCCATGACCAGGACCGCGGGCGCGGCGGCGGCGCAGGCCGACAGCAGCAGCGCCCGCCCGCTCCTGCCCGGGCCGTCCTGCAGGCGCCACGCTCCGAACGTGCGGCCGTGCCAGGCGAGCAGCGCGAGCAGCGCCACACCTCCCGCGATGCCCGCCGCGTCGAGGGGCGAGGCGGGCAGGCCGCGCGCGACGGCCACGAGGATCGCGCCCCAGGAGAGCGCCAGCCCCGCAGAACCCGCGCAGAGCGCGCCGTCCCACACCAGACGCCAGGCGGCGCCGCCGGACCTGCGGCGGAACCACAGCCCCGCGTCGCGCACGATCCACGCCAGCAGCAGGGCGACGACGAGGGGGTACAGGCGGCTCAGCGCCTGGCCCTCCAGCACGGGGAACGCGCCGAACAGCACGCCGGCGAGCGCGACCAGCCACACCTCGTTGGCGAGCACGAACGGGGCCATCGCGCCGACGAGGCGGTCGCGGGCGGCGGGGGAGCGGCCGAGCACGGGCAGCAGCACGCCGAGGCCGATGTCGAAGCCCTCCAGGGCGAAGTAGCCGGCCAGCAGGACGGCGAACGTGAGGAACCAGAAGATGTCCATGGGAGCGTGTCCTCTAGAGCGAGTGGGCGGGGACGGGCTCGGCGGTGACGGGAAGGTCCGCGGCGCCGAGCGCGACCTGTCCCGGGCCACGCCGTACGGCACGGGCGATGAGGACGTAGTCGACGAGGGCGAGCAGCCCGAGCACGCCCGCGAAACCCGCGAAGGAGGCGGTGATGTCCGCGCGGGTCAGCCCGGGGGTGAGGGCGTCGGCCACGGAGAGCTTGCCGTACACCAGCCAGGGCTGGCGGCCGACCTCGCGGACGATCCAGCCGGCGATCGCCGCGACGAACGGCAGCGGGGTCATGACCATGAGGAGGGGGTGCAGCCAGCGCCAGCGGGCCAGCAGGTCGCGGATGAGCAGCGGCGCCAGCACGAACATCACGGCGAACTGGACGAGCTGCCCGATCGTGATCATGAGTCCGAGCGCGGTGCCGGGGATCACGCCGTGGAACTTGTCCGGCTGGACGGAGCCGACCGGCCCGAACTGGGCGTAGCCGAACCCGACGGTGAACAGCGACCCGATGAAGGCGGTCAGCACGCCGATGCGCAGGGAGCGGGTGAAGAACTCCCGCTCGGGGGTGCGCCGGAACAGGTGGTAGGCGCTGGCGCCCATCACGACGAACCCGCCGGTCCACAGCCCGGCGCTCAGCACGTGGGGGAGCGCGAAGACGAGGGTCGGATTGGTGAACAGCGCGCCGAAGTCGCGCAGCACGAGCCGCCCGCCCATCTCGGCCGAGCCCGCCGGGTTCTGCAGGAAGGAGTTGGCGACCATGATGAACAGCGCCGAGGCGTACGCCGTCAGCGTCACCAGCCAGATGCACGCCACGTGGAGCCCGCGCGGCAGCCGGTGCCAGCCGAAGATCCACAGGCCCAGGAACGTGGACTCCAGGAAGAAGGCCAGCAGCGTCTCCATGGCCAGCGGCGCGCCGAACACGTCGCCCGCGTAGTGCGAAAGGCCGCTCCAGCTCAGCCCGAACTGGAACTCCATCACGAGCCCGGTGACGATGCCGAGCGCGTAGTTGATCACGTAGATCTGCCCCCAGAAGCGGGTCATCCGCTCGTGCAGGGGGTTCCCGCCGATGGCGTACCGGGTGTGCATGATCGCCACCAGCGGGGCCAGCCCGAGCGTGAGCACGACGAACAGGAAGTGGAGGCTTCCGGTCACGGCGAACTGCAGCCGGGCGAGGCCGACGATGTCCATTGATTTCTCCATGCGTAGGCTGTCTACATATAGACAGCCTACATATAGACTTGGCCGTGTGAAGAACCGGGATAGGCTGCGGGCGTGAACGCCGATGCGCTCCGGGGCCATATGGACGCCCTGCTGCTCTCCGTGCTGGAGCGCGAGCCGCTGCACGGCTACGCGATCATCGAGGCGCTGCGCGAGCGCAGCGGCGGCGCACTCGACGTGCCGACGGGCACGGTCTACCCCGCGCTGCGCAGGCTGGAGCGGGCCGGGCTGCTCGCCGGCGAGTGGGCCTCCGACGGGGGGCGCAAACGGCGGACCTACCGCCTCACCGACGCCGGGCGCAAGGCGCTGGCGGGGGAGCGGTCGGCCTGGCGGTCGTTCACGACCGCCATAGGGAGCGTTCTCGACCCGCTGCGCTGAGATCCGCTGTACTGAGCGCGGAGACCGCCCTGGTGCAACGCAGGCAGTGCGCGGCGCTGTACAGCTGCCACACGCTGAGCGCGTAGCTGACCGCGGACACGGCCAGCCCGGGGAGGTAGGCGCTGAACCCCACAGGGCCGTGGGCGGCCGCCGCCAGCGTCAGCCCCATCGCCCCGATCAGCGGCGTCTGGATCCAGACGAACAACCCCAGCCACCGGGTGAGCCGCGCGGGCCGGCGGACGCGCCGCGCCCCTCGGCCGAACGCGAGCAGCGCGACGCCGCCCATCACGCCCACGCTGAGCTGGAGCAGATCCACAGTCCTGGCCAACAGCCCGAACCACACCGGTTTGATCTCGTCGACATGCGGGCTCTCGGGGAAGATTCGCCAGATCACCGCCCACATGAACGCGATGAGCGGCACGCTGAGGAACAGCAGCGCGGCCGTGCGGCGACCCTGGCTCACCGTCAGCTCCCCCTGGAAGCCCGGCGCGACCTCGGGCACCGTCCCGAAGTCGGCGACCGCCAGCCGCTCGGCCTCGGCCCGGGGGACCCCCTCGCTCTCGTACGCCTCGGCCGCGTCGAGCAGGCTGTCGCGCGCCTCGGCCAGCAGGTCGCGCTTGGCGCCGCCCGGGCCCCGCAGCGCATGGCGCATCGACGCGACGTACTCGTCGATCGGACCCGCGTTCCCCATCGTCCCTCCCCGGTCTGCGGCAAGCGTACGGCCGGGGCACCCGGAGGCGCATCAGGGTGATCCCTGACCTGGGCCCAAGGTCCCCGTGTGGCCCGAGCCGTGGAGCGGGCAACGAGACGGTCAGCGGGCGCCTCCGGATCGGCAAAGGGGGGGAGCGGCACCGCTCCGGTTCGCAGATACCCTGTCCTCAGATGAGGCCCGGCCCCCAAAACATGGCCCTGTCCCTTTTGGGGCGCGAGGGACCAGGGGTTTTTCTGGGTACAGGGATGCTCATGGGCGGTGTCTTCTGACCGTTTCGCCGCGGCAACACCCTGTTAACCCTGGTCGGCGAGACTGAGAGCGGAGAGCGAGGCGGAACGTGAACCAGCCGAAGATCGTGGTGGGCATCAACGGGTCGATGGCGTCGCAGGCCGCACTGCGGTGGGCCGCCGCCGAGGGTTCGCTGCGCGGTGCGCGGGTCGAGGCGGTGTACGCCTGGGAGTGGACGGGCGGGCTGCACGCCCACTACGCGCCGATCGCGAGCCGCACCTCACGTGAGGACGAGCACAGGACCGCTCTCGACGTCGCCGCCCAGGCCGTCGCCGAACTCGGCGAGCGCCACGTCGAGCCGGTTGTCGTCGAGGGTCCGCCGGCCCAGGTGCTGCTGCGCGCGACCGATGGCGCGGACCTGCTGGTGCTGGGCGCGCACGAGGCCGAGTCCGAGCCGTACCCCGTGCTCAACCCGGTCGTCTCCGCCTGCCTGCTGCGGGCCAGGTGCCCGGTCGTCGTCGTGCTGCCGGGCATGGAGCACGACCGCCGTCCCGGAGTGCTCGCCGGCAGCCGGGCCTGATCCCGCCGGGGCCGGATGTCCCTCCGGTCTCGGGACTTTCCGCCCTGCCGGACCGTGCGGCCCGGGCGGAGCATGAGGGCATGGAACCCAACAGCCCGGCCGGTGGCCCAGCCACCAACCCGGGCATCGTCGTCGGGTACGACGGGTCCGACTTCGCCATGCAGGCGCTCGACTGGGCGATGGACGAGGCCGAGTTCCGGGACTCGCCCATCACCGTCTGCCACGCCTGGCAGTCGCCGTACGGCGCGGGCGAGGAGGAGGCGCGCAAGTCCCTGCACCACGCGGCCGAGCACGTGCTGTGGCACGGCGCCGAGTGCGCCCGGCAGTGCACCAGCGGCGTCCGGGTGCGGGAGGACCTGTTCGAGGGGCCGGCCTCCGACCGGCTCGTCGCGCTGTCGGAGACGGCCGACCTGGTCGTCGTGGGATCGCGCGGCCTGAGCGGGGCGGCCCGCCGGGTGATGGGTTCGGTCGCGGGGCACGTCGCGACGCACGCGCTCTGCCCGGTGATCGTGGTCCGCGGCACGGGGTCGCTGCCGCACCGCAGGCACCCCGGCCCCATCGTCGTGGGCGTCGGCGGCGGCGACGACCACGTCCTCGCCTTCGCCTTCCGCGAGGCCGCCCTGCGCGCGCTGCCGCTGATCGCGGTGCACGCCTGGCGCTACCCGGCCGCCGCCTGGAGCGCGGGCATGGCGCCCATGGTGATGTCCGACGTCCCAGGCAGGGAGGCCGTCGAGGCCCTGGAAGCCGCCGTGAGGCCCTGGCGTGCGCGATACCCCGACGTGCACACCCTGCTCCAGTCCGGCGAGGGGCCAGTGCTCGACGTGCTGGCCGACGCCTCTCCCGGTGCGACCATGCTGGTCGTCGGCGCGACCCGCGCCAGGGGGATGCTCGGCAGGCTCGGCTCTGTCACCCGGCCGCTGATCGACGCGGTCACCTGTCCGGTGGCAGTCGTCCACTGCTGACCGGGGGATCCGGAGAGGACCGTCCGGATGGGACCGATCCATCCCGAACCGCGACGCGCAAGGGCAGCACGCCTACGGATACGACGTCAGGCAATCGGCAAATCCATACAAGCTTGTGTTAAAGACACTTATTGGTCCTGGTGTCGCGGTGGTCTACCCCTAAAGTCCGGGACATGCGTGCTCTATCCCGGGCCTTTCCCGATGACCACCACGGTGGCCGCGACACGAGACGTGGCGCGAGACGCGGCGCCCGCGCGGTCGCCGCGCTCGCGGCCGCCGGTCTCCTGACCGCCGGCGTCACGGTCGCGTCGCCGCGCCGCCTCGGCCGAGCCGGGCGCCGTGGTGATCAGCCAGGTGTACGGAGGCGGCGGCAACTCCGGCGCCCCCTACACCAACGACTACGTCGAGCTGTTCAACCGCGGCACCGCCGCGATCTCGCTGGACGGCTGGTCCCTCCAGTACACCAGTGCCACCGGGACCGGCCAGTTCGGCTCCCAGAAGCAGAACCTGTCGGGCTCGCTCGCCCCCGGCCAGTATCACCTCGTCCAGCTTTCCGCCGGATCGACGCCGAGCGGTACGCTGCCGTCCGCCGACACCGTCGGCAACCTCAGCCTGAGCGCCACGGCCGGCAAGGTCGTCCTGGTCCGCTCGACCGAGGGCCTCGCCTGCAACGGCGGCTCCTCGCCCTGCACGCCCGAGCAGACCGCGCAGATCGCCGACCTCGTCGGGTACGGCACGGCCAACTACTTCGAGGGCTCGGCGGCGGCCCCGGGCCTGAGCAACTCCACCGCCGCGGTGCGCGCGGGCGGCGGCTGCGCGGACACCGACGACAACGCCGCGGACTTCGCCGCGGGCACGCCCGCGCCGCGCAACACCGCGACGCCCCCGGCTCCCTGCGGCGTCGCCTCGCCGTCGCCGTCCACCTCGCCATCCGCCTCGCCGAGCGCCTCACCGTCCGCGTCGCCCTCGGTGTCGCCCTCCGCCTCGCCGTCGCCCACGCCCAGCACGGTCCCGTGCGACGTGCCGCCGAACCGGCAGATCGCCGAGGTCCAGGGCAGCGGCGCCGCCTCCCCGCTCGTGGGGCAGACCGTCCGGGTCGAGGGAATCGTGACCGGCGACTTCCAGGAGACCGGCCAGCAGAGCGGCTTCTACTTCCAGGACCCGACGCCCGACGCCGACCCGGCCACCTCCGACGGCCTGTTCGCGTTCGCCCGGGCGTCGTTCAAGGACGTCAAGGTCGGTGACCGGGTGCTCGTCACCGGCCGGGTCACCGAGTTCAACGGGCTCACCGAGCTGTCCCCGGTCACGGCCGTGGACGTCTGCGGCACCGGGACGATCACGCCGAAGGCCTACGACCTGCCGCGGGCCGACGGCGCCACCTTCGAGCCGTACGAGAACGTGCTCGTGACCTTCCCCGAGCCGCTGACCGTGACCGACCACTACAACCTCGGCCGGTTCGGCGAGGTGACGGTCGCCGCCGGCGGCCGGCTGTTCCAGCCGACCGACCGTGACGGTGTGAGCCCCGCGCTGGACGCCCGCAGGTCGCTGCTCGTCGACGACGGCTCCAACACCGAGAACCCGGCCACCATCCCGTACACGACGCCGCAGGTCGTCCGCCTCGGCGACACCGCCGTGGGCGTCACCGGCGTGCTGAGCTACGGCTTCGGGGCCTACCGGCTGGAGCCGACCAAGCAGATCACCTTCCTGCGGACCAACCCCCGGCTGCCGGCGCCTCTGCCGGTCGGCGGGAACGTCCGCGTCGCGAGCCTCAACACGCTCAACTGGTTCACGACGCTCGACTCGCGCGGCGCCGACACCGCGGAGGAGCAGCAGCGGCAGCTCAAGAAGATCGTCGCCACGCTCAAGGGCCTCGACGCCGACGTCGTCGGGCTCATGGAGGTCGAGAACAACGGCCAGACCGCCGTCAACGCGCTGGTCGACGCCCTGAACGCGGAGGTGGGCGCGGGCACGTACGCCGCCCTGACCCACCCCTACCCGGGCAGCGACGCCATCCACGTCGCCGCGATCTACAAGCCGGCGAAGCTGACCCCCGTCGGGGAGACGCGGTCCTCGACCGATCCCGTCTTCCGCCGGCCGCCGCTGATCCAGACCTTCCGCCGGGTGGGCGGCGGTCAGCCGTTCACGCTGCTCGTCAACCACTTCAAGTCGAAGGGCTGTGACGAGGAGGCCACCGGCGGCGACGCCGACCAGGGCGACGGGCAGAGCTGCTACAACGCCGAGCGCGTACGGCAGGCCAAGGCCGTGCTGGGCCTCATCGACTCGATGGACCTGCCGAACCCGCTGGTGATCGGCGACCTCAACGCGTACGGCGAGGAGGATCCGATCCACACCCTGGAGGCCGGCGGCCTGACCAGCCTGTCCAAGCGGTTCGTCCCCGCGGCGCAGCGCTACAGCTACCTGTTCAACGGGCTGTCGGGCGAGCTCGACCACGCGATGGCCGGCAAGCAGCTCGTCAAGCGGGTGACCGGGGCGACCATCTGGCACGTCAACGCCGACGAGCCGCGCATCCTCGACTACAACCTGGAGTTCAACCCGCCGAGCCTGTACCGGCCCGACGCGTTCCGCTCCTCCGACCACGACCCGCTGCTGATCGGGCTGAACCTGCCCGGCGGCAAGGGCTGACGATCCGCACGCGAAGGGGCCCCCGGCGACGGGGGCCCCTATCGCAGGTCAGGCGTTGGGATCGACGAAGTCCCGCTTGGTCTCCGGCGGCTCGCCCGGCTTGCCGCCGAGACGCGGGTAGCGCAGGTCGAAGGCGGGCCGCTCGGACCGGATCGGCGGGATCGACACGAAGTTGTGGCGCGGCGGCGGGCAGGACGTCGCCCACTCCAGCGAGTTGGAGTGCCCCCACGGGTCGTTCACCGTCACCTTCTCCCCGTGCCGTACGGTCCACCAGATGTTGTAGAGGAACGGCAGGGTGGACAGCCCGAGCAGGAACGCGCCGATGCTCGACATCTGGTGCATCCAGGTGAAGCCGTCGCTGGCCGCGTAGTCGCCGTACCGCCGCGGCATGCCCTGCGCGCCGAGCCAGTGCTGGATGAGGAACGTCATGTGGAACCCGATGAACAGCATCCAGAAGTGGATCTTTCCGAGCGGCTCGTTCAGCATCCTCCCGGTCAGCTTGGGCCACCAGAAGTAGAAGCCCGCGAACATGGCGAAGACCACCGTGCCGAACACCACGTAGTGGAAGTGGGCGACCACGAAGTAGGTGTCGGTCACGTGGAAGTCCAGCGGCGGCGACGCCAGGATCACCCCGGTCAGGCCGCCGAGCAGGAACGTCACGAGGAATCCCACGGACCACAGCATCGGCGTCTCGAACGTGAGATGGCCCCGCCACATCGTGCCGGTCCAGTTGAAGAACTTCACCCCCGTGGGCACGGCGATCAGGAACGTCATCAGCGAGAAGAACGGCAGCAGCACGTTCCCGGTGGCGAACATGTGGTGCGCCCACACGGTGACCGACAGCGCGGTGATCGCGATCGTCGCGCCGACCATCCCGACGTACCCGAACAGCGGCTTGCGGCTGAAGACCGGGATCACCTCGGTGACGATGCCGAAGAACGGCAGCGCGATGATGTAGACCTCCGGATGGCCGAAGAACCAGAACAGGTGCTGCCAGAGGAGCGGCCCGCCGGTCTGGGGGTCGTAGATGTGGGCGCCCAGCTTGCGGTCGATCTCCAGTGCCAGCAGCGCGGCGGCGAGCACCGGGAAGGCGATCAGCACGAGGATCGAGGTGAAGAACACGTTCCACGTGAAGATCGGCATCCGGAACATCGTCATGCCCGGGGCGCGCATGCACATGATCGTCGTGATGAAGTTGACCGAGCCGAGGATGGTCCCGAGGCCGGACAGGGCCAGGCCCATGATCCACAGATCCCCGCCGAGCTGCGGGGTGAACGGCGCGGCCGACAGCGGAGTGTAGCCCGTCCAGCCGAACGTCGGCGCCCCGCCCGCGAAGTACGACCCGACGACCATCAGGCCGCCGAAGAGGAACAGCCAGTAGCTCGCCATGTTCAGCCTGGGGAACGCCACGTCCGGAGCGCCGATCTGCAGCGGCATGATCGCGTTGGCGAACCCGGCGAACAACGGCGTCGCGAAGAACAGCAGCATGATGGTGCCGTGCAGCGTGAACAGCTGGTTGTACTGCTGCAACGTGACGAACTGCATGCCGGGCTCGAAGAGCTCCGCCCGGATGACCATCGCCTGCAGGCCGCCGACCAGGAAGAAGAAGAACGTGGCGACGAAGTAGAGGTTGCCGATCACCTTGTGGTCCGTGCTCGACAGCCATGAGGCGATCCGGGCGCCCGGGCCCTTCGGGGCCGCCAAGTCGGTTGGCCGTACGGCATGAGTCGTCATCCGGGGCTCCTTCTAGGTCAAGGAGGTCTCCTGCCCAATCACACGAGGCTCATCACGAAATGGAATGCTGGGATTGTCCGGCTGGTTATGCCCGCTGAAGACCGAGCGAAAGGAGTCGCCCGTGGCGACCATCGAGGTAACCGAGAAGAACTTCAACGACATCGCCGACAACGGCATCGTACTGCTCGATTTCTGGGCCTCCTGGTGCGGCCCCTGCCGGTCCTTCGCGCCGATTTTCGAGAAGGCGTCCGAGGAGCACAAGGACATCACCTTCGGCAAGATCGACACCGAGGCGCAGCCCGCCCTGTCGGAGGGCTTCGAGATCACCGCGATCCCGACGATCATGGCGATCCGCGACGGCATCGTGGTGTTCGCCCAGCCGGGCGCCCTTCCCGCGCCCGCGCTCGACGACCTGATCCGGCAGTTGCGCGCGCTCGACATGGACGCCATCCGCGCCCAGATCGAGGCGGAGGCCAAGAACAGCTGAGGCGTCGGGCTGTGCCCGCAAACGGAAACCGCCGTCACCCCGTCCGAGTGATCGGAGGGCGACGGCGGATTCAGACGGCCCGATCAGGCGATGCAGATCAGCTCGACCGGTACAGCTCCGCGACGCGGAAGGCGAGGTCGAGCGACTGACCGCGGTTGAGGCGGGGGTCGCACGCGGTCTCGTACCGCAGCGCCAGGTCCTCCTCCACGATCGCGTGCCCGCCGCCCACGCACTCGGTCACGTCGTCGCCGGTGAACTCGATGTGGATGCCGCCGGGGTGGGTGCCGAGCGCGTGGTGCACCTCGAAGAACCCCGCGACCTCGTCCAGCACGTCGTCGAGGCGGCGGGTCTTGTGGCCGCTCGGCGCCTCGAAGGTGTTGCCGTGCATCGGGTCGCACACCCAGGCCACCGTGGCGCCGCTCGCGTTGACCTTGTCCACCAGCGTCGGCAGCGCGTCGCGAACCTTGCCCGCGCCCATCCGCGTGATGAAGGTGAGCCGCCCGGGCTCGTTGTCCGGGTTGAGCTTGTCGATCAGCGCGATGGCCTCTTCCGGCGTGGTCGTCGGGCCGAGCTTCACGCCGATCGGGTTGCGGATGCGGCTGAAGAACTCGACGTGCGCCCCGTCGAGCTGCCGGGTGCGCTCGCCGATCCACACCATGTGCGCCGACACGTCGTACGGCAGGCCCGTGCGCGAGTCGATCCGGGTGAGCGCCCGGTCGTAGTCGAGGATCAGGGCCTCGTGGGAGGAGTAGAACTCCACGGTGTGGAACTCCTCGGGCTCGGCGCCGCAGGCCCGCATGAACGAGAGCGCCTGGTCGATCTCCCGCGCGAGCTGCTCGTAGCGCCGGCCCGCCGGGGACTCAGCGACGAAGTCCTGGTTCCAGGCGTGGACCTGACGCAGGTCGGCGTAGCCGCCCTTGGTGAAGGCCCGCGTGAGGTTCAGCGTGACCGCCGCCGAGTGGTAGGCGCGCAGCAGCCGGTTCGGGTCGGGTCGGCGGGACTCGGCGGTGAAGTCGAAGCCGTTGACCATGTCGCCCCGGTAGGCCGGAAGCTCCACGCCGTCGCGGATCTCCATGGGCTTGGACCGCGGCTTGGCGAACTGCCCCGCGAGCCGCCCGATCTTCACGACCGGGACGCGGCCGGCGTAGGTCAGCACGATCGCCATCTGCAGCAGCGTCTTGAGCTTGTTGCGCACGTTCTCGGCCGTCGCGCCCGCGAAGGTCTCGGCGCAGTCGCCGCCCTGCAGGACGAACGCCTCCCCGCGCGCCACGGCGGCCATGCTGTCCTTGAGCTGGTCGCACTCGCCGGCGAACACCAGCGGGGGCAGGGACGCCAGCTCCGCGACGACCTTGTCCAGCTCGCCGCGGTCGGGCCAGTCCGGCTGCTGGGCCGCGGGGAGATCACGCCAGGTGTCCAGGGCGCTCGAGGTGTCCAGGGCACTCAAGGTGTCGGGGTTCGTTGCGCTCACGGGAACCAAGGTTATTGCACCACGTCCCGTGTGGGCCCCTTCCTGTCCATTTGCTGAGATCTTTTTTCTCGCGGCGGAAGACGTACGTGCTCGGGCAGCACGCCGAGCCCGATGAACCGGGGCAGCAGCGAGCGCACCACCGGCACACGGGTGAGGTCGGGGATCGGCCCCACGGGACCGGCGAGCGCGGGCCGGATGAGGCGTTCCTGCACCACCCGCTGCGCGGTCTGCACGACGACCGTGGGCACCTTCCTGCGGCGCTCCACCCGGGCGAGCAGCGCGTCGGGGGCCCGGCCGCGCAGCAGGGCCGGGCCGACGATGTTGGCGGCCGCGACCGCGTCCTGCACCGCGAGGTTGATCCCGACGCCGAACACCGGCGACATCGCGTGGGCCGCGTCGCCGATCAGCAGCAGCCCGGGCAGGTGCCAGCGCGTGAGCCGGTTCAGTTCGACGCTGAGCACGCCGGCCTCGTCGAAGCCGTGCAGCTCGGAGGTCCTGCCGCCGAGGAAGGGCAGCAGCCGTTCCACCTCGCGGCGCAGCCCGTCGACGCCCTTCGCCTCGAGTGCGGCGAAGCCGCCCTTCGGGATGACGTAGGCGAGCTGCCAGTACGTCTCCCTGTTGATGGCGACCATGAGCCGTCCGGCCGACGCCCGCAGGAACGGCTGCTCGGGGTCGTCCTCCGCCCGCGGCAGGCGGAACCAGACGACGTCCATCGGGGCGCCGAACCGTCTCGGCGCCAGGCCCGCCGCCCGCCGTACGTCGGAGTGCCGGCCGTCGGCGGCGACCGTGAGCACGGCCCGTATCTCGTGCTCCTCGCCCCGCTCGTCGCGGTAGCGCACCCCGCGGATCGCGCCGTCGTGCCGTACGAGATCGACGACCTTGGCGTTCATCAGGAGGTGGAAGTTGGGATACGCGGCCGCCTCGCGGGTGAGGAGGTCGAGGAAGTCCCACTGCGGGACGAAGGCGATGTACTGGTACTTGCCCGGCAGGCGCCGCAGGTCGGCGACGGGCACCTGACCGTCGTCGGTCCGCATGGACATCTCGTACGCCTTGCGGTGCGGCAGCCGGTGGAACGCCTCGGCCAGGCCGATCTCGTCCAGGACCTGGAGGGTCGAGGGATGGATGGTGTCACCGCGGAAGTCACGCAGGAAGTCCGCGTGCTTCTCCAGCAATGTGACGTCGACGCCCGCGCGGGCCAGGAGCAGCGCGAGCATGGCCCCCGCGGGCCCGCCGCCCGCGATCACACATGTCGTCTCCATAATTCATCACCCGCTGAAATTATCTCATGCGGGGGACCGGTCCGCCAGATGTGGGCCTACCGGAGCGCGTGCGGGACCGCTATTTTGTGATCAATGGAGTCGGCCGTCTGGAGTCCGCTGTGAGTGCTCGTGTCAGTCACCTGCCCCGCGTCGCGGCCGGGGCGATGGTCCTGTCCCTGGTGGCGTCGCTGACCGTCGGAGCGCCCGCGGCCCTCGCCGCGACCGGCGACTCCGAGCCGCACACCGGCAACGGGTGCGGCTCGCAGTCCCTCACGCTGGAGGCGTGACTCCCGTTCTCTTTCTCTTTCCGGTCCCGGGCGCTCAGACGCGGGCGTGGGGGGCGGCCTGGCGCTGCCCGCCCTCCCGGTGTCCCGCACGCAGCACGTCCAGGCAGGCGACCAGTGACCGCGTGGTGATGTCCCTGGTGGGGGCGTAGGACTCCTCCGGATACTGCCTCGGGCCGTCCTCCACCAGCATGATCAGATAGAGGTAGACCCGGTAGAGGGCGATCCGGAGGCGGGCGGCGTGGTCCAGCGTCAGCGGGCCGCCCTCCTGCCGGTAGCCGGCGAGCATCGGATCGTCCTCGCGCAGCTCGCCGAAGATGGTGGGGGTGACGAAGTCGGCCAGCGGATCGCCCCAGAACGCCCTCTCGTGGTCGATGAGCGCCTGGACGCGCTTGTCGCCGCTCAGGAACACGTTGCCCGGCCACATGTCGAAGTGCACCAGCGACGGGGTGGTGACCTGGTCGAGGACGTGCGCGTTCATGTGGACGAGCCCGACGATCTCCACGATCGTCGCGGGGAGCGGGGTGTTGTAGTAGACCGCGTCGTCGAGCAGCGCGCCGATCATGACGAGGAACGCCTCCCGCCAGGTCCGGCCGGTCAGCCCCGCGTACGGGTAGCCGAAGACGCCCGTGCCCGGGATGGCGTGGAGGCGGGCGAGGTGGCGGCCCAGCTCGAACCGCAGCGCGCTCTCCTCCGCGGGGCTGAGCGACGTCCGGTTCCACGGCACCCCGTCGAGCGCGGACAGGATGAGGTAGTCGCCGCCGAGCAGCGGGTCGTCGAACGACGCCTTGAGCAGGTCGGGCATCGGCAGCCCCACGGGCTGGGCGAGGTGGTAGACCATCGCCTCGGTGCGCAGCAGGTGCCGCTCGTAGGCCAGCAACCTCAGGTCGGGCGGCGGCCCGAGCTTCAGCACCACCTGACGTCCGTCGTCGAGGCCGAGCCGCCAGACGGCGTTGGCGAAGCCGTCGGTGAGCTCCTCCGACGAGGTCACCCCGCAGCCCAGCGCGTCACGGGTGATCTCGTCGAGCTGCGCGGGGGACAACCGCCTTTTCGTCCTGCTGTCCATTCAGCCTTCCAATGACGGAGTGGTGACCGCGATGGTCCACGTG
The DNA here is from genome assembly GCF_002027145.1 of Microbispora sp. GKU 823. Taxonomy (NCBI): domain Bacteria; kingdom Bacillati; phylum Actinomycetota; class Actinomycetes; order Streptosporangiales; family Streptosporangiaceae; genus Microbispora; species Microbispora sp. GKU 823. The sequence continues at coordinate 16,218 of NZ_MWJN01000017.1, forward strand.
GCCTCGTGCTTGTCCCCCGGCTGCAAAACGATCAGATCCGTGCCCGAGTTGAACGCGTCGGGCGGGCAGGTCATCGGCTCCACGGCCAGCCCCCGGTGGCCGAGCCACGTGCCGGTGCAGATCTGGACCCACGGCATCACCGCCGGGTCCCAGGTGAGCTCCACCCCGCCCTCGGGCCCGAGCACACGCACGCGCCCCTCCGTCACGCCCGTGAAGGCGTGGTCGACGGCGGTGTCCCCGATCACGCGCGGCGTCCTGAAGTCGTACGGCGTTCCCGCGACCTCCACCAGATCGGTGGGGGCGAGCAGGTCGTCGGTGAGCAGCACCCGCCCGGCCGGCAGGCCGAGCTCGTAGGCGGTGACGTCGGGGCCGGCCAGCAGCCACGGGTGCGGCCCGCAGCCGTACGGCGCCGCCGTCTCGCCCACGTTCTGCGCCGTCAGCGTGGTCGACAGGCCCTCCTCGGACACCGAGTGCCGCACCTCCAGGGCGATCCTGTGCGGGTAGCCTTCGGTGGGCTCCACGACGTGCGTCAGCCGTACGTGGCCGTGGTGGTCCTCGACCGACAGCAGCTCCGCGCACTTCCAGTCGAGCTCGGCCACGAGGCCGTGCAGGGCGTGGCCGCGGTCGGGCTCGTTCACCGGCAGGTGGCGGCGCTGCCCCTCGAAGACGTACGTGCCGCCGACCACGCGGTTCGGCCACGGAGCCAGGATGGTGCCGCTGTAGTAGGGGACCGGCCCGCCTTCCGGCCAGCTCGTCACCAGTTCGCGGCCCTCGTGGAGCAGCGCCCGGAGCGCGCCGCCCCGCTCGCTGATCGTGGCCTGGTATCCGCCGCCGGCAATCGTGTAATCGGGCACGGGGGAGTCCTCTCGCTGACGCGACGTCAAGAAGCGGGTCATCTGACGGTATGCAGGGACTTTATCCCAGCTCATCGCCCTTGATCCAAGCGGGGTGGGAGAATGGTGGGAGCGCTCCCATAGCGGGTAAAGCTAAGTCTTTTCGGCGGGCGCGTCAACTTATTCTCGGGATTATCGCTTAGATCGGTATAACGGCACCGATTTGCCGCAGACCGGTTCTCATATGCACGTGCATGGGCGATCGCCCACCACTCCGTGCTGAAAGTTTCAGCTGCTCCGGACGGCCGTCATCGCGCCGCCGTACAACGTCCCCCGGGCGCGCGAATACACGCGGCCGGGTGTGCGCCATGCCGCGGGAAATGGCCGGGGGAATGGCCGGTGGAATCGCGCCGCGACGCCCCGGCGCGGACCGGCCACCGCACCGGACGGGACCGGATTCCGCATGGCGGGTCGCCGGCGCGGCGGCGGCGCTGCGCGCCGGGAGAAGACCGGGACGGCGGCGGGAAGTCCGCCGCCCGATAACAGGCACGGCGCGTCGCGCACCCAGCCTGTCACCGGGCCTGTCACCGGGCCTGTTATCGGGCCGCGCGGGCCCGGACGGGTCTCAGCGCAGCTCGCCGCTCTTCACGACGTCGCGGTACCAGAGCGCGCTGTCCTTCGGGGTGCGCTTCTGCGTCGTGTAGTCCACGTACACGATGCCGAACCGCTGGCTGTATCCCTCGGCCCACTCGAAGTTGTCCAGCAGCGACCACACGTGGTAGCCCTCGACCTGGGCCCCGGCCTCCATCGCGCGGTGCATCGCGCTCAGGTGGTCGCGCAGGTAGGCGATCCGCCGCTCGTCGCGGACGCGGCCGTCGGCGTCGACCCCGTCCACGACGGCCAGGCCGTTCTCGGTGATGACCATCGGCACGCCCGGGTAGTCGCGCTGCACCCGGACGAGGATGTCGTGCAGGCCCTCGGGGTAGATCTCCAGCCACTCGGCCTGGGCCCGCTCGTGCAGGAAGACCCGCTCGCCCTTGCCGTCCACGAAGACCGGCGTGTAGTACTGCACGCCGAGCACGTCGATGGGCTCGCTGATGATGCCGAGGTCCCCGTCGAGGATGTGGTCGGCCATCGGGCCGCGCTCGGAGATCCAGCGCAGCGTGTCCTCGGGGTAGCGGCCCTTGAAGATGGGGTCGAGGTAGAGCCGGTTCTCCAGCCCGTCCTGGTGGTGGGCGGCCTCGCGCGCCTCCGGTGTGTCGTCGGCCGGGTAGGTGGGGTGCAGGTTGAGCGCCGGCCCGATGCGGCGTCCGGGGTGCCGCTCGTGCAGCACCCGCGAGGCGAGGCCGTGGGCGAGCAGCAGGTGGTGGCAGGCGACGAACGCGCGCGCGTCGTCCTTGAACCCCGGCGCGTGGCTGCCGAAGCGGTATCCGCAGTCGACCACGGTCTTGGGCTCGTTGATCGTCAGCCAGTCCCTGATCTCCAGGGCGTCGAAGCAGATCTCGGCGTACTCGGCGAAGCGTTCGGCCGTGTCCCGGTTCTCCCAGCCCCCTCGGTCCTGCAGCTCCTGCGGCAGGTCCCAGTGGAAGAGCGTGGCCATCGGCCGGACGCCGCGTTCTGCCAGCCCGTCCACGAGCCGGCGGTAGAAGTCGAGGCCCTTCTGGTTGGGCTTGCCCGAGCCGGTCGGCTGGATCCGCGGCCAGGCGATGGAGAAGCGGTAGCTGCCCAGGCCCAGATCGGCGATGAGGTCCAGGTCCTCGTTGTAGCGGTGGTAGTGGTCGGCGGCGTGCTCCCCGCTGTCACCGTCGCGTACGTTGCCGGGGACCGCGCAGAACGTGTCCCACACCGAGGGCCCGCGGCCGTCCTCCGTGGTCGCGCCCTCGATCTGGTACGCCGCGGTGGACGCGCCCCAGACGAAGTCGGCCGGAAACCGTGCGGGTGAGTTCATGGCTTCATCCATTCTCGGTGAGGAATCGCGCGGGTGATTCGAGCGCCGTGCGGAGTTCGCCGAGGAACTCCGCGGCATCGCGACCGTTGATGAAACGGTGGTCGTATGCGAGGCCTATTGTGGCGGTCTTGCGTACGGCGAAGCCCGATCCGTCCGGGACGACCTCCGAGCGCGGCGCGGTCAGCGCCAGCGCGCACGTCTGGCCGGGAAAGACGATCGGGACGGCGAACACGATGCCGTCGTGCGTGTGCAGGGTGAGCGTGATGGCGCCTCCCTGGAGGTCGCGTTCCCGGAACGACCCGGTGAGCGCCGTCTTGCGGAAGCCGACCAGGTCGCCGGCGATGTCCGCGAGCGGCCGGTTGCCCGCGTCGCGGACGACCGGGATGAACAGCCCGCGGCCCACGTCGACGGTGACGCCCACGTCGGCGGTGGCGGCCCTTCTCGCCCGCGGGCCGGGGCCGGGCTCGGCGAAGAACATCGGGAAGCGGTCGAGCAGCCCGCCGACCGCCTTCACCACCATCTCGGGCAGGCCGACCAGGGTGCGCAGCCGGCGGGTGAGGTCGCGGGCGAGCGACAGGACCTCGGTCACGTCGGCGTTCATCGCCGTGAAGGCCGCGGGGATCTCGCGCCGGGACCGCTCGACGACCTCGGCCGTCCGCTGCTGCGCCCGCGACAGCGTGATCCACTGTGCGTCGTCGTCCCCGCCCTCGTCGCCCCGCCCTCGTCGTTCGTGGCCGGGGCGTCGTCCGCGACGGCGGCGGGTGAGGACGCCTGGCCGCCGAGAAGTTCCTCGACGTCGGTCCGCCTGATCACCTTCCGGCCGAGGGCGTACACCCTCTCCATGGCGATGCCGTGCGCCTCGATCAGTTCGCGCGCGGGCGCCGTGACGACGACGCCGGAGGCGTCGCCGGACGGCGCCGGGGTCTGCGGCCCGCCCGGGTGCTCGTCCGCGGCCTTCCCCGCGGCCTCCTGAGCGGGCCCGTCCGCGGTCTCCCCGGGGGCCTCGTCCGCGGACCCGAGCAGGCGGGCGATCACCTGCCCGGGCTCGCATTCGGCCCCCTCGGCGAGCAGTCGCCGCAGGACGCCGTCCGCCGGCGCCTCGACCTCCTCGGTCGCCTTGGACGTCTCAAGCAGCACGATCGGATCGCCGTCCCGCACCGCCTGCCCGTCCTCGGCCAGCCACTCGACCAGGACGTACGCCGTGTCGTTGTTGTTGAGCTTGGGCACCCGGAAGTCGGTCACGACAGGCCCTCCCTGACCGCGGCCCTGATGCTGTCGGCCTGCACGAGCACCTCGCGTTCCAGATGGGGGGGCGGCGGGGATCACCCCGTCCGCCGAGTTGACCAGTGTGATCGGGCGGCGCAGGCGGCCCCACAGGCGCGGGTAGAGCGCCGTGGCCACCTCGGCCGCCCAGCTGCCGCCCTCGGTCCCGTCGTCGACGACGCACACGTGCCGCGCGTCCTCCAGCCCCGGCAGACGGGGCACGGGGTAGAGCTGGGCGGGCACCAGCAGCTCGCAGACCAGGTCGTCTTCGAGGAGCAGCGCCCGCATGGCGTCGAGCGCCCGGTGGACGAGCCCGCCATGGGTGATCAGAGTGCAGTCGGGCCGGCCCGCGCCGTCGAGGTACACCCGCGCCACGTCGTCGACCAGCTCGAACCGGAACAGGTCGTCGGTGCGGTACATCTGCCGCGTGTACAGGACCTTGTCCTCGAAGAACAGGCAGGGCCGCGCCAGGCCGAACATCCGGGCGAACAGCTCGCCCGCGTCGTGGAACGGCGTCATCTCGAACAGGGACAGCCCCGGCACGCCGATGAAGTGCTTCTGCGGATTCTGGCTGTGGGTCGGGCCGTAGCCGCGGTTTCCGCCCGTGGGGCAGCGCACCACGAGCGGCAGAGGCACGGGCCTGCCGTACATGGAGGTGGACTTGGCGGCGAAGTTCGTGATCTGGTCGAACGCCAGCGCCACGAAGTCGGAGAACATGATCTCGACGATGGCCTTGTCGCCGGCCAGGGCCAGCCCGGCCCCGACCCCGGCGATCGCGCCCTCGCTCAGCGGCGTGGACCTCACCCGGGAGCCGAAGCGGTCGGACAGTCCCTGGGTGACCTTGAACGCGCCGCCGTAGGGGTCGCTGACGTCCTCGCCGAGCAGGTGGACCGAGGGGTCGGACTCCATGAGATCGTGCAGCGCCTGGTTGAGGTGCTCGGAGACCCTGGTCACGCCGATCCTCCCGGCCGGGAGTGGGGGCGGGCGGAGACCTCGGCGACCACCCGTTCGACGAGCTCTCGCTGCTCCCGGTCGATCCGGGCGAACCGCTCGGGATCGGCCTCGGCGTACCGGTCGTACCAGTCGGACTCCCGGGCCCGGCGGATCTCCTCGGGCGGGCGGGTGTCGTCGCCCTTGCTGTGCGGTCCGAGGCGGTGCGTGGCGAACTCGACGACCAGCGGGGACGGCTCGGCCCGCACGGTGTCGACCAGCGGGGCGAGGGCCTCCCTGATCTCGCCCACGTCGGTGGACGTGACGTGGTGGTGGCGGACGCCGAAGGCCGCCGCCCGGGCGGCGATGGTGCCGGCCATCTGCGTGGACGTCGGGGTCGACTGGGCGATGCCGTTGTGCTCGACCACGACCAGCAGCGGCACCCGCCACAGGGACGCCATGTTCAGCGCTTCGTAGACGGCGCCCTCACCCCAGGTGCCGTCTCCGATGTACGCGCAGGCCAGCGCTCCCGAGCCGGCCAGCTTCAGGGCCACCCCGGTCGCCACGGGCAGGCTCTCGCCCTGCACCCCGGTGGACAGGAAACGCCGGTGGTAGATGTGCTGGCTGCCGCCGACGCCCCCGCACAGCGCGCCCTCCCGCCCCATGATCTCTGCGAGCAGTCCGTGCGGGTCGGGATGGCGGGCGAGGAAGTGACCGTGCCCCCGGTGGTTGCTGAACACGAAGTCGTCGTCGCGGAGCAGGGCCGACAGCGCGACCGGGATGTACTCCTGCCCGAGACAGGTGTGGGTGGTGCCGCTCAGCACGCCCTGCTCGAACAGGCGGAGCAGGGCGCGTTCGAAGTGCCTGATGAGGAGGAGTGAGCGGAGATCCCCGTCGTTGAGGGCATGCCGCGGGCTCCGGGCCGGTGCAGCGGTGACGATCACAGGTGGTCCGCTCCTGGTGCGTCTCTGGTCGAGGGCGCGCTCGACGCCGGGCCCCGCTGCCAGGGACAGGAGCACCACAGCATCCATTGACAGGAGCGCCAGCGTCCATTCACAGGAGCGCCGGCATCATTGAAGGAGCACCTGGTCTGGGAGCGCTCCCACGGAGCGTAGGTGGGGTAAGGGGCGCTGTCAATCCCTGGTCATGCGGCGAATTTGGGAGATTACGACCACATTGTCCGTGATCTGCGCTAATAACCTCACATTCCCCGCCTTGGGGCTAATAACGGACAGAAACTTCCATGACACTTGACGAACGAAAGCCGTGATCCCTAGCCTCCACTGCCGTGGGAGCGTTCCCACTACCGCGTCCGAAATGGGGGTTACCGGCGCGAGCGGCGGTGGATCCCGCGCCGTGCCAGGCACCAGGCAGGAAGCTCACCGGCGGTGATTCAACCACCGCCGGATCGTTTGGCCGCCCGCGACTTCGTATCAATCGCCGGCGTACCGGGGCGCAGAGCGCACAGAGGAATGCCATGTTCTTAATGCAAATTTCAACCGAGGTGCCGGCGTCGTGACCCGGACCGGCCTCTCACCGGCCAAGCAGGCGTTGCTGGCGCAGCGGCTCAAAGCCGGGAAAGCCGCGAGGGTCACCGTGCCGCCGCGGCCGGCCGGCACCCACCCGCCGCTTTCGCACGCCCAGGAGCGCCTGTGGTTCCTGGAGCAGTACGCCCCGGGCACCACCGCCTACACCGTCGCCTTCGCCGTACGGCTGGACGGCGGTGAGATCGACGGCGCGGCCCTGGAGCGCGCCCTCACCGAGGTGGCCCGGCGACACGAGAGCCTGCGCACCCGGTTCGTCACCACGACGACGGCACGCCGGAGATCGTGCTGGACGACGAGCCCGTCGTCGAGCTGCGGCTGTCGGACGACCCCGCCACCGTGCGGGAGGCCGTGCAGGAGGAGCTGAGCCGGCCCTTCGATCTGGCGAGCGGCCCGCTGCTGCGGCTGCTCCTGGTCCGGCTCGGCGCCCGCGAGCACGTGCTGCTCCTGACGATGCACCACGCCGTCACCGACGGCTGGTCCTGCGACATCGTGATGGAGGAGTTGCTCGCCCTGCACGAGGCGTACCGGACCGGGACCGACGCCGGGCTCGCCGCCCCGCCCGTGCAGTACGGCGACTACGCGCTGTGGGAGCGCGGCCGGACCCACGAGGACGACATCCGTTACTGGCGGGAGCGGCTGGCCGGGCTGCCGCCGCTGGAGCTGCCGACCGACCTGCCGCGCCCGCCGGAGCAGGGGTCGGCGGGCGCCGCCCACGGCGTGGCGCTGGACCGCGAGCTGGTGGACGCGCTGACCGCACTGGGCGGGGAGAACGGCGCGACGCTGTACATGACGCTGCTCGCCGCCTTCCAGGTGCTCCTCGCGCGCTACTCCGGTCAGGACGATTTCGCGGTGGGGTCGCCCGTGTCGGGGCGCGACCTGCCGGAGCTGGAGCGGGTGGTCGGCCTCTTCATCAACTCGCTGCCGATGCGGGCCGACCTGTCCGGCGACCCGACCTTCACCGAGCTGCTCGGCCGCGTGCGCGAGACGGCGCTGGACGCCTACACCCACCAGGAACTGCCCTTCGACCGGCTGGTCGGCGAGCTCGGCGTCGAGCGCGACGTGAGCAGGTCGCCGGTGTTCCAGGTGATGTTCGCGCTGCAGAACTACCGGTCGGCCCCGCTGGCCACCCAGGGCCTGACCATGTCGGCGTACCCGTTCGAGGTGACCGCCAGCCGGTTCGACCTCGCGCTCTACCTGATGGACCAGGGCGACGGCCTGCGCGGCAACTTCACCTACCGCACCGAGCTGTTCCGGCCGGCCACGATCGAGCGCCTGGCGGAGTGCTTCGAGAACCTGCTCAGGTCGATCGTCGCCGACCCGCACGCGCGGGTGTCCGACCTGGAGCTGCTCCCGGCGGCGGAGCGCGACCGCGTGCTCGGGTTCGCGGGCGCCGCTCCCGAGGCCGAGACGCCCGCGGCGGACGCGTTCGGCGGGGCGACGAGGCTGCATGAGGTGATCGCGGCGCAGGCGGCCCGCACCCCGTCCGCGACCGCCGTCGTCTGCGGCGGCGACGCCCTCACGTACGCGGAGCTGGACGCCGCGGCCGACCGGCTCGCCCGGCGGCTGCGCGGGCTCGGCGTGCGGCGCGACGACCGTGTGGCGATCTGCCTGGAGCAGTCCACCGGGCTCGCGGTCGCGGTGCTCGGCGTGCTCAAGGCGGGCGCGGCCTACCTGCCGCTCGACCCGGAGCACCCGCGCGGACGGCTCGAGTACGTCCTGGCCGACGCCGCGGCGTCGATCGTCGTGACCACTCCGGACCTGCGCGACCGGCTCCCCGATGACATCACCGCCGTGCACCTCGACGACCAGACGGAGCTCCCCGCCGAGGCGGAGGGGGCGGCGCCGGGCGACCTCGCGTACGTGATCTACACCTCCGGCACCACCGGGCGGCCCAAGGGCGTCGCGGTGCAGCACCACGAGGTCATGGTCTACCTCGCCGGGGTGCGCGAGCGGCTGGGCGTGGAGCCCGGCTCGTCCTTCGCCCTGCTCCAGTCCCTCGCCTTCGACTTCGGCGTCACGGTCTTCTACCTGTGCCTGATGACCGGCGGCACCCTGCACCTGGTGCCCTCGCGCACCGCCGGTCCCGAGCTGGCGGGGATCTTCCGGCGGACCGGGATCGACTACCTCAAGATCACTCCTTCGCACCTCGCCGCGCTGCTCGCCGACGCCGGGCCGGATGACCTGCTGCCCAGGAAGCTGCTGCTGCTGGGCGGAGAGGCGGCCCCGAGCGGCTGGGCGGCCGAGCTCGCGGCGATGGGCCGCTGCCGGGTCGTCAACCACTACGGGCCGACCGAGGCCACCGTCGGCGTGACCACCTACGACGTCGCCCGGCTGCCCGCTCCCGACGGCCCGGCCGAGGCGAGCGTGAGCCTGCCGATCGGTTCGCCGCTGCCCGGGGCACGGGCGTACGTGCTGGACGAGCGGCTGCGGCCGGTGCCGGCCGGAGTGCCGGGGGAGATCTACCTCGGCGGCGACCGGCTGGCCCGCGGCTACCTGAACCGTCCCGGCCTGACCGCCGACCGGTTCCTCCCCGACCCGTACGGCCCGCCCGGGTCGCGCATGTACCGCACCGGGGACCTCGGCCGGTGGTCCGACTCGGGCGACCTGGAGTTCCTGGGCCGCCGCGACCTGCAGGTGAAGATTCGCGGCTACCGGGTCGAGCTCGGCGAGGTCGAGTCGGTGCTCGCCGACCATCCGGACGTCGCCCAGGCCGTGGTCGAGCCGCGCGGCGAGCAGCTCGTCGCCTACCTCGTCCCCGCCGCCGAACACGCCGTGGACGGCGCACGACCGGACACCGCGGCGGTGCGCGCGTGGCTGGCCGACCGGCTGCCCGCGTACATGATCCCCTCCCGGTACGCCTGGCTGGACGAGCTGCCGCTCAAGTCGCACGGCAAGGTGGACCGCTCACGGCTGCCCGAGCCGGAGGCCGACGTGGCGGCGGCCGAATACGTCGCCCCGGAGGCCGGCGCCGAGGAGGACGTGGCACGCGTCTGGGCGGAGGTGCTGGACGTCGAGCGCGTGGGGGCGCTCGACGACTTCTTCGCGCTGGGCGGCCACTCGCTGCTGGCGATGCGGGTCATCGCCCGGCTGCGCAAGGCACACCCGGACGCCGGTCACGGTGCTCGACGTGTTCAAGCACCGCACCGTCCGGGAGCTGGCCCGGCTGCTCACGGCCGAGGGGGACGTGCCGCGCTCCCTGCTGCACCGGCTCACCCCCGCCAGGGCCGTCACCACCACCCTGGTGTGCGTGCCGTACGGCGGGGGCAGCGCGGCGGTCTACCAGCCGCTCGCGGACGCGCTGCCGGCCGACTGGGCGCTCTACTCGGTCGCCGTGCCCGGCAACGAACTGGGCGAGGAGGCGCGGCCGTTCGACGAGGTGGTCCGCGACTGCGTGACCGAGATCACCGAGATCATGGACGGCTCGCCGGGCCGGCTGGTGATCTACGGGCACTGCGGGCCGGGCGGGGTGCTCGCCACCGCCGTCGCCCGGGAGCTGGAGGCGGCCGGGCAGGAGCTGACCGCGCTCTACCTCGGCGGCGTCTTCCCGTTCGCCCGGCCGGGCCGCGGCATGAACTGGCTCGGCACCTTCTTCGACAGGCTGACCAGCGACCAGGCCAGGATCAACGCCCTGACCGCCGCCGGGCTGGACGTCGAGGAGCTGGGCCGGGACCAGGTCAGGCTGATCGTCACCAACCAGCGGCTCGGCGCCCGGCACGCGGAGTGCTACTACACCCGCCTGTTCGAGGAGGCGGACGGTGGTCGGCTGCGCGCCCCGGTCATCTCCGTCGTCGGCGAGCGCGACCCGGCGACCGAGTTCTATCAGGAACGTTACAAAGAGTGGCATGCCCTGTCAGACGAGGCCGCGTGCGTCGTGCTCGACGAGGCCGGGCACTTCTTCACCCGCTACCGCGCGGCCGAACTGGCCGACATCGTCACCGGCACCCATGACGCGCTCGCCTCCGGGCGTACGGAGGGGATGGAACGGGGCGAGGGGCGGACCTGGTGGCTGCAGGGCGTCTCGCGCCGGTCCGCCGAAGCCGGAACCGAGGGCGAAACCGAGGCCGGGACCGCCGCGAAGCGGGACGAGCCGTCAGGCGCGGCGGGCACGCGGGCGCACGGCGGCCCGCCGCCCAGCATGCGGCGCTTCCTCGTGGTCGCGGCAGGCCAGCTCGTCTCGATCACCGGTTCCGCGCTGACCGAGTTCGCCATCCCGCTGTGGATCTACCTCACCACCGGCTCGCTCGCCCGGTTCGCGCTGTTCTCCGTGCTCGGCCTGCTCCCCGGCATGCTCGTCGCCCCGCTGGCCGGCACGATCGTCGACCGGTTCGACCGGCGGAAGGTCATGATCGCCGGGGACGCGGCCGCGGGCGGCACCCAGCTCATGCTCGGCCTGCTGCTGTGGACCGGCAACCTGCAGATCTGGCACATCTACCCGCTGCTGGTCTGCCTGTCCGTCGCGCTCACCTTCCAACGGCTCGCGTACGGCTCGGCGATCCCGCAGCTCGTGCCGAAACGGTTCCTCGGGCACGCCAACGGCGTGGTCCAGATGGCCACCGGCACCGCGCAGCTCATCGTGCCGCTGATCGCGGTCGGGCTGATGGCGGCGATCGGGCTGGAGGGCATCCTCGTCATCGACGTGGCCAGCTACGTCGTCGCCACGCTCACCGTCGCGCTCATCCGCTTCCCCGCGACGATGGCCTGGAAGCGGCGAGAGAGCGTGCTCGCCGAGATGATGGGCGGCATCCGCCACTCCTGGGGTCACCGGGGCTTCCGCGCGATGCTGTTCTACTTCGCGGTGCTGAACGTCTTCCTGTCCCCGCTGTTCCTGATGATCTCGCCGCTCGTGCTGTCGTTCGCATCGCTGGCCGAGGTCGGCCGGGTGTCGTTCGCGGGTGGGCTCGGCGCCTTCCTCGGCGGCCTGGCCATGGCCGCCTGGGGCGGCCCGCGCCGCCGGCGGTTGCACGGCGTGCTGCTGTCCACGCTCGCCCTGTCGGTGTTCTGCCTGCTGACCGGGCTGCGCGCGGACCTGTTCCTGATCGCGGTCGGCGCGTTCGGCATGTCGCTGTGCCTCACCCTGCTGAACGGCGTCTACGCCACGATCATCCAGGTCAAGGTGCCGCAGCGGTTCCACGGCCGGGTCATCGCGCTGAACACGCTGATCGCCTGGTCCACCCTGCCGATCGGGTTCGGCCTGGTCGCGCCGTACGGCGCGCAGGTCTTCGAGCCGCTGCTCGCCCCGGACGGGCCGCTCGCCGGCACGGCGGGCGCGGTGCTCGGCACCGGTCCCGGCCGCGGGATCGGCTTCATGTACGCCTGCTTCGCGGTGGCGATCGCCGTCATCGCGCTGGTCGCGCTGCGGGTCCGGGTGCTGCGCCGGTTCGACACCGACGTGCCCGACGCCCTGCCGGACGACGTCGTCGGCTACCAGGCCCTGACCGAACGCATCGCGGCCGCCCGGACGGCGGACGCCGGCCCCGGCGACCGTACGGACGCACCCGCGGACACACGGGCGGCCCGCGAACCCGAGAAGGAGCTCGCATGACGGGGACGAGGACGCGGGGGACGCCCGCGCTCACCGTGCCGGAGCTGCTGCGGCTGCGCGCGGGGCAGGAGCCGGACGGCGTCGCGATGATCGGTGGAGGGACAGGGGGAGCTCACCTTCGGCCGAGGTGGGACCGCAGGTCGGCGGCGCTCGCCGGCCGGGCTGGCGGACCGGGGCGTGGCGCCGGGCGACCGGGTGGCGCTGCACTTCGGCAGCCGCGACTGGATCGACTTCGCCGTGGCGTTCTTCGGCGTGCTCAGGGCGGGCGCGGTGGCCGTGCCGATGTCGGACCGGCTGGCGCCGGCCGAGCTGCGCTACATGATCGGGCACTGTGCGGCGTCGGCGGTGCTGCTCGGCCGGGACCTCGCGGCCCCGACGGGGCCGGGATCGGCGTCCGTGCCCGGGGAGAGGGCCGTGGAGCCGTGGACCGCGACCCCGGCGGAGCTGGAGGCCGGCTTCGCGGCGGAGCCGGCGCGGGAAGGCCGCGGGTGCGGCCCGGCGACCTGGCGCAGATCCTCTACACCTCCGGCACGACAGGGCGGCCCAAGGGGGTCGGCGCGAGCCACGCCAACCTGGCCTACGGGTGCGTCACGCAGCCCAAGCACCGCAGGTTCGCCCACTCGCGGCACCTGCTGCACGCCTTCCCGATCGGCACCAACGCCGGCCAGACCATGCTGATCAACGCGCTGGACGCCCGGCCGACCGTGCTGACCCCGGCGAGGTTCACCCCCGGCCGGTTCGCCCGGCTCATCGAGACCTACCGCCCCGGCACCGTGTTCCTGGTGCCGTCCATGGCGATCGAGCTGCTCGACGCCGGGCTGCACGAGCGGCACGACATGTCCAGCGTGGTGCTGCTGGGGTCGGCGGCGGCCGCGCTTCCCCCCGCCCTGTCGGAGCGCCTGGCGACGGCCTTCCCGAACGCGACCGTGACGAACTACTACACGTCCACCGAGGCCGCCCCCGCCCAGACGATCATGATCTACGACCGGACGCGGCCCGCCGCGCTGGGGCGGCCCGCGTTCGGCGGCTCGCTGCGCATCACCGACGAGGAGGGCAACCCGCTCCCGCCCGGGGAGACCGGCGAGGTGTGGATGCGGTCGCCCACCGCCACCCGGTCCTACTACGGCGACGCGGAGGCCAGCGCCCGGTCGTTCCGCGACGGCTGGGTGCGCATGGGCGACGTCGGATACGTGGACGCCGACGGCTACCTCTACCTCGTCGACCGGGAGAGCGACGTGGTCAAGACCGGCGCGTTCAAGGTGTCCACGCTCCAGGTGGAGGCCGCGCTTCACGAGCATCCGGGGGTCGCCGAGGCGGCCGTGTTCGGGCTCCCGCATCCGGTGCTCGGCTCCGTGCTGGGCGCCGCGATCGTGCCCAGGTCATCCGGGCTGCCGGAAGGCCCCGGGCTGTCCGAGAGCGAGGTGCGTGCCTTTCTGATGGACCGGCTGGCCTGGCACGAGCTGCCCGAACGGGTCCTCGTGGTCGACAGCCTGCCCAGGAACCAGTCAGGCAAGGTCATCAAGAAGGAGCTGCTCGCGCTGCTGGGCGACTCCGTGATCAGCACGACGGAAGGCAAGTGAGATGTCACCGACACTCATCGGCGAGGGGGAGCAGGCGTCCCTCGCACAGCACGGCATGTGGATAACGGAGCAGATGGGCTGCGGTGGCCGGGTGTACCACATGCCGCTGGCCATCCGGTTCGACGGCCCCCTCGACGTGGACCGGCTGCTGGCCGCCTGCCACGACGTGGTCCGCGGGCATCCCCAGCTGGCTGCGGCCCTCGCGGAGCGGAACGGCGTGGTGCGCCTGGTGCCTGCCGCCGTGCCGCCGCCGATCGTGTTCGAGGACGCCACCGGGTTCGAGGACGCAGGGCGTGAGCCCGGCGAGCTGGTCGACCGCGAGGCGTCACTCGCCCTGGACCTGGGGACCGGGCCGACGGCCCGGTTCACGGTGTTCCGGCTCGCGCCGGAGCGGCACCTGCTCGTCTTCGTCGCCCACCACGCCGTCTTCGACGGCATGTCGAAGGACATCCTGGTGCGCGGCCTGGCCGACGCCTACGCCGGGCTGCCGTCGCCGGCCCTTCCGCTGACGTACGGCGAGGCCGTCGAGCGGGAGAACACCCGGGTGGCCGAGCTGCTCGGTGACGCCGCCGAGTTCTGGCGCGACCGCTGGCGGGACCGGCAGGACCTGCGGCTCCCCGGACTTTCCGGGGTCTCGACCCGCGCCGCGGCCGGCGACGCCGTCGACTTCGCGCTTCCCGCGGATCTCGCCGTCGCCGCGGACAAGCTGGGCGTCACCCGGTTCGAGCTGGTGCTCGCCGCCGTGCACACCCTGCTCGCGGCGTACGGCAACGAGGACGCGGCGGTGGCCGTCGACCTGTCGACCAGGACCGAGGAGACGCGGGGCCACATCGGCCTGTTCGTGAACGAGCTGCCGGTGCCTGCCCCCGCCCCGGCCGGGAGGTTCGCCGAGTTCGCCCACGCCGTACGCGAGGAGCTGCGGGCCGCCTACCGGTTCCGGCAGGTGCCGCTCGCGCGCGCGGTCGGCGGAGTGAGCCCGCGCACCGCGCTGACGCCGGTCTCGGTCAGCTACCGCAGGCGTGACGCGAGCGCGCCGGAGTTCCCCGGCGTGGAGGCGTCGGTGGACTGGATGTCGTTCAACCAGGCGGTGCGCGGCACGCTGCACCTGCAGGTGGTGGACGCGCCGGACGGCATCGCGGCCCGGCTGCAGTTCAACCCGCTCGCCTTGAGCCGCTCCGGCTGCGAGACCGTCGCCGAGCACCTGCTCGCCCTGCTGCGCGCGGTGGCCGCGGCCCCGGACGCCGACGTGGCCGACCTGCCGCTGCCGTCCCCGCTGCCGTCCCCGGTGGTCGGCGGCGTGGCCGAGCCGTCCTTCGCCCGGGCCGGGGGAGCCGGCCCCGGCCAGGGCGGGCGTCGAGGCGGACGCCGTGCCGTACCTCGCGGAGGTGGGCGAGATCTGGCGCGAGGTGCTCGGCATGCCGGAGATCGGCCCGGACGAGGACCTGTTCGACCTCGGCGGGCACTCGCTGTCGATCACCCAGATCATCGCGAAGGTGCGCGAGCGGATGGACGTGGAGCTGTCCTTCGACGTGTTCTTCGACGACCCGACGATCAACGGGATCGCGGCGGAGGTCGCCCGCCTGCGGGAGGAGGCGTGATGAGGGAGCGCGTGGCCGAGCTGGTGTCGAAGGCGAGCGGCGGCGACCTGGCCGTCGCCGACATCCTGGCGGCGGACTGCAGCCTGCCCGCGCTCGGCCTCACCTCGATCGCCTACCTCCGGCTGATCGACCTGCTGGAGACCGAGTTCGACTGCGACGTCGACCTGGACGGCGGCCACCTCGACACGCTCGACGGCCTGGTCGAGCACATCGCGGGGCAGCGGACGTGACCGTGAGCGCGCCGGCGCGGGTCACCGGTCTCACGGCGCTGCCGCCGCGCACCGTGGAGTTCCGCGGCGCGCGGGGCGGGCAGGCCGCGCTGACCTGGGGCCAGCAGGGAATCTGGCGCTCCACGCAGTGGCTGGACGACGGCGACCCCTACTTCAACCTGGCCTGGACCCTGCCGGTGACCGGCGCGGCCGGCCTGGACGCCGTGCTGCGCGCCGTGGGCCGTCTCGTCGAGCGGCACGAGACGCTGCGCACGGCGTTCGTCCGGGACGGGGAGGGCACCGAGGGCAGCACGGTCCAGCGGGTGAGCCGCGAGGGCCGGCTCACGGTCGGCGTGTACGAGGCGGCGGCCAAGCCGATGAGCGCGGCCAAGGCGCTGGCCGCCGAGCTGGCCGCGACCGGGTTCGACTACGCGGCCGAGCTGCCGATCCGGTGCGCGGTGGTCTGCCAGAGGGGCCGGCCGCGCGCGCTGGCGCTCGCGTTGTCCCACCTCGCGCTCGACGGCTGGTCGCTGAACATGGTGGCCGCGGAGTGGCCGCGGCTGGTGGCCGGGGAGGACCTGCCCGGCCCGGACTGGCAGCCGCTCGACCAGGCGGCCTTCGAGCGGTCGGATCCGCCGCCCGGCGGACAGGCGCTGCGGCACTGGCGGACCGGTCTGGCGTCCGCTCCGCGTTCGATGTTCGACTTCCCGGCGAGGGAACCCGAGGAGCCGCGCTTCGTCCGTCACGGGATGGACTCCCCGGCGGCGGCCGTGGCCGCCGAGGCGCTCGCCGCCCGGCACGGCGTGACGACCTCCAGCGTGCTCACGGTGGCGAGCGCCGCGCTGCTGGCCGCCGTCACCGGGCACCCCACGGCGGCGCTGCAGCTCATCGTGTCGAACCGGCACCACCCGGGCATGGAGGCGATGGCCGGCCCCGCCGCCCAGGACGGGCTGTGCGTCATCGACCTGGAGGCCGGCACGTTCGCCGACGCGCTGCGGCGCGGACACCGCAGGACGATGGCGACGTACCGGAACGGGCACTACGACCCCGCGCTCGTGCTGGCCGCCTGGGAGGCGGAGGCGTGGGACCGCGGCGCCGACATCGACCTGGACGCGTTCTTCAACGACGTCAGGCAGGCGGGCCGCTGGCAGGGCCTGCCGCCGGTCGATCCCGGGGACGCCGCGGCGCTCGCCGCGCTGCGGGGCCGGACCAGAACGTTCTTCGTCGGCGCCTACTCGAAGGTCAAGGCGAGGATCTTCTTCGCCACCGGCCCGGCCCCGTCCACCTGCGAGTTCTACGTCCTGGTGGACACGGCCTTCCTGCCCGGGGACGTCGCCGAGCGGATGCTCACCGGCCTGGAGGAGCTGCTGGTCCGGGCGCTCTCGGAGGAGGTGCCGCTGGACCAGGTCGCGAAGGTCGCGGGGCTGGACCCGGTGCGGCGCCCCGCCGGGTGGACCGTGATCGGCCACGACTGGGTGGACCTGCCGGAGAGCGAGGCCCTGCTGCGCCGGGTGTGCGGGACCGACCTGGCCGCGGTCGTGGTGGAGGACACCGGAGACGACCCGGGAGACGGGGCGGCCCGGCTGACCGGGTATCTCGTCGCGCGTCCCGGGCTGGACACGCCCGAGGCCGTCCACGCCGCCGTGATGCGCGCCGCGGCCGGCCGGACCGACGTGCTCGCCCCCCACCACTACGTCCTGTGCGCGGCGCCGCCGGCCGACCCCACCGGCTGGCCCGCCTGTCCTCGGCTGATCGAGGGCGGCGGGCGGGCCCCGTCTACCGCAATGACCGTTTTGGGAAGGTGACATGACCGACTCCCCGATGCTCGTGGTCGTCAACGACGAGGAGCAGTACTCCGTATGGTGGAGCGACCGCGAGCCGCCCGCCGGGTGGCGGGCCACCGGCTTCGCGGGCACGCGGCAGGAATGCCTGGACCACATCGAGACGGTGTGGACCGACATGCGCCCGCTGAGCTCCCGCGACCCGGAAACGCTGAGCGCACGCGACCCGGCGACGCTGAGCTCCCGGGACAGATGACCACCGCGGAGCGCCGCGCCGCGCTGATCGAGAAGCTGGCCGGGCTGCCCCCCGAGCGCCGGGCGGCGCTGCTGCGCTCCCTCGGGGGCGCGCCGCGGGACCCCGGCGGCGAGGAGTGGCCGCTGTCGCCGGGGCAGGAGCGCCTGTGGTTCCTCAGCCGCTTCGACCCCGGCGACACCAGTTACAACACGCCCTGGTGCATGCGGCTGCGCGGGCCGCTCGACGTGGACGCGCTGACCGCGGCGTTCACCCGGATCGTGGCGCGGCACGAGGTGCTGCGGACCCGCTTCCGGCTGCGCGGGGACGCCCCGGTGCAGGTCGTGCTGCCGCCCGGACCGGTGCCGCTGGAGAGGATCGCGCTCTCGGGGGAGGCGGACCTCGACCGGGCGCTGAAGGAGTTCGTCGAGCGGCCGTTCGACCTGGAGAACGAGCCTCCCCTGCGGACCGGCCTGGCCGAGCCGGGCAGGGACGACGCGGTCGTGTGCATCGTCCTGCACCACATCGTGATGGACGGCTGGTCGCTCGACGTGCTCATGCGTGAGCTCACGGAGTGCTACGCCGCCGGGCGCGAGGGGCGTGAGCCCGAGCTGCCGGAGCTGCCCACGCAGTATCCCCGCTTCGCCGTGCAGGAGAGGCAGCGGGACCACACGGAGGGCCTGGAGTACTGGACGCGCCGCCTGGCCGGCGCCCCCGCGCTGGACCTTCCGGCCGACCACCCCCGGCCGCCCCGGTGGTCCGGGCGTGGCGGACGCGAGCACCTGCTGCTGCCGCCGGAGGAGATCACGCCGCTGGAGAAGGTGGCCAGGAAGCGGCGCTGCACGTCCTTCATGGCCCTGGCCGCCGCCTACCAGGCGACCCTCGCCCTGGCGTCGGGCCAGTCCGACTTCTGCGTCGGCGTGCCGGTGGCCGGCCGGTCCCGAAGCGAGCTGGCGCCGCTGATCGGCTACTTCGGCAACACGATGGTGCTGCGCGCCGACCTGTCCGGCGACCCGTCGTTCCACGAGCTGCTGGACCGCGTGCGGGAGACGACCCTGGCCGGGATGCGGCACGCGGAGGTGCCGTTCGAGCACGTCCTGGCCGCGCTGCGCGTTCCCCGCGACATCAGCAGGCCGCCGCTGTGCCAGGCCATGTTCAACCTGCACAACCTGCCCAAGGACGACCTGCTGGGGACCCGGATGGCCGACCTCGGCCGGGAGGTCTACACGGTCCCGCCCAGTCACACAAAGTCGGAGGTCTCGATGGACCTGTGGCGGGGGCCGGAGGGGCTGGGCGGCGTCCTCGACTACAGCAGCGATCTGTTCGCGCCCGCGACCGCGCGCCGCCTCGTCGGCGGCTTCGCCGAGATCGTACGGCGGGCCGGGGCCGACCCGGACATCCCGCTGTCCGCGCTGAGCGGCGTGTTCTCGGGCGCGTTCTCGAGCGTGTTCTCGGAAGTGAAAGGTGCGTGAAAGTGAGTGACGCGGTGAGCGGCGTGACCACCCCTGATACGGCGCTCGCGCTGATCCGCCGGTGGCGTGACGCGAGCCCCGACGCGGTCGCGGTGAGCGGCGCCGGTGGCGTGCTGACATACCGGGAGCTGCACGACAGGGTCGACCGGCTGGCGGCGCTGCTGCGCGCCCGCGGAGTCGGCCCGGAGGTCCCGGTGGGCCTGTGCCTGGAGCGCTGCCCCGGCATGGTCGTCGCCCTGCTCGCCGTGTGGCGGGCCGGCGGCGCCTACGTGCCGCTCGACCCGGGCTTCCCCGAGGACCGGCTCCGGTTCATGCGGGAGGACGCGGGCATCCGGCTGGTGCTGGCCGGCCAGGGGATCGAATCCCGGCTGCTCGACGGCGTCCCCGACGTCGTCGAGCTTTCGCAGGACGGCGTTCCCGTCGCGGGCGGGGCCTCCGGCGACGGCGACGTGCCGGCCGGCGGCGAGGTGTTGGCCGGCGGCGAGGTGTTGGTCGACGGCGCCGTGGGCGACCTGGCCTACCTCATGTACACCTCCGGTTCCACCGGCAGGCCCAAGGGGGTCGCCGTGCCGCACGGCGCGGTGGTCAACCTGCTGGAGTCCTTCGCCTCCCTGCTGGAGCTCACCCCGCGCGACGCCTGGCTGGCGGTCACCACCTTGTCGTTCGACATCTCGGTGCTCGAGCTCCTCCTGCCGCTGGCCTGCGGCGCCCGGGTGGTGGTCGCGTCCGGGCACGAGACGGCGGACGGCCGGGCCCTGCGGTCGCGTGCCGTGAGCGAGGCCGTCACGATCATGCAGGCGACCCCGGCGAGCTGGCGCATCCTGCTCGAATCCGGCGGGGTCCCCGAGAACGTCGCGACCCGGCTGTGCGGGGGCGAGGCGCTGCCCCGCGACCTCGCCGACGCCCTCCTCGACGGCGGGGCCCGGCTCTGGAACGTGTACGGCCCGACGGAGACGACGGTCTGGTCGACGGCCGGGCGGGTGGCCCCGTCCCCGGCCCCCGTCGACCTGGGCGAGCCCATCGGCAACACGACGGTGCACATCCTCGGCCCCGACGGACGTCCCGTGCCGCCCGGCGAGGCCGGTGAGCTGCACATCGGCGGCGCCGGCCTGGCGAGGGGATACCGCGGCATGCCGGGCCAGACGGCGGCCAGGTTCCTGCCCGACCCGTTCTCCGGAGTGCCGGGGGCCCGCCTGTACGCCACGGGCGACCTCGCCAGGATCGACGACGGCAGGCTTCACTACCTGGGCCGGGCCGACCAGCAGGTGAAGGTGCGCGGGTTCCGGATCGAGCTCGGCGAGATCGAGAGCGTGCTGCGGGCCGCGCCCGAGGTGGCCGACGCCGCCGTCGGCGTCTGCGACGGTCCCGACGGGCTGCCGCGTCTGGTCGCCTACGTCGTGCGCGCGGCCGGGGAGCCCGAGGGGGCCGACCTGTGGCCGTCGCTGCGTGACCGGCTGCGCCGCGACGTGCCCGAGTACATGGTGCCCGCACATCTCGTGGTGCTGGACGCCCTGCCGCTCACCCCGAACGGCAAGCTCGACCGCAAGGCCCTGCCCGTGCCCGAGTGGACCCGGGCGCGCAGCCGGCCGTACCGGCCCGCGTCCACGCAGTTGGAGGAGGACCTCGCGGCGATGTGGGGGGAGGTGCTCGGCATCGCGGAGCCGGTCGGCGTGGACGACGACTTCTTCGAGCTGGGCGGGCACTCGCTGACCGCCACCCAGATCATCGCCAGGATCCAGGCGCGCTTCGCGATCAACGTGCCGATCGTGGTGCTGTTCGAGAACCCCACGGTGGCCGACCTGGCGGCGGCGATGGACCGGCTCGACGACGACGACCTGGACCTCGCCGAGATCGCCGCGCTCCGCGACGAACTCGACGGCCTCAGCGCCGAGGACCTGGCGGCCGTGCTCGACGAGATGGCGTCGGACGCATGAGGGCGCCCCTGTCGCCGGGCCAGGAACGGCTCTGGCTCCTGCAGAGGCTGAATCCCCGCGACGCCTCGTACACCATGTACACCGTCCGCCGGCTGCGCGGGCCCCTCGACACCGGCACCCTCGAACAGGCCCTCGCCGACGTCGTGGCCCGGCACGAGGGCCTGCGCACCCGGTTCGACGAGGAGGACGGCGTCCCCTGGGCGATCGCCGAGCCGCCGGGGGCGGCGGGGTCACTCCCGCCGGTCGAGCGGATCCAGGCCGCCGACGAGGAGCATGCCCGGCGGCTCGTCGCCGAGCGGGTGAACGCGCCGTTCGACCTCGCCGAGGGCGTGCCGCTGCGCGTCGCGGTCATCGCGATCGGCGCGCTGGACCACGTCCTGTGCGTCACGATGCACCACATCATCGGCGACGGCTGGTCGCTGGGGATCCTCTTCGACGACCTGGCGGAGTGCTACACCGCGCGCCTGCACGGGCGCGCGCCGAGTCTGCCGCCGCTGCCGGTCCAGCCGTCCGACTACGCCCGCTGGCAGCGCCGCCGCGCCGAGCGCGCGGTGCCGTACTGGCAGGAGCGGCTGGCCGATCCGCCGCCGCCCGACCTGCCCTGCGCCATCGGGGCCGGGGACCTCCGCGACGAGGATCGCGCGGGCTTCCAGATCGTCCGGATGGGCCGGGAGGTCGCGGGCGAGCTCGACCGGCTCGCCCGCGAGCACAGGACCACGCCGTTCACCGTGCTCATGACGGCCTACCAGGTGCTGCTGCACCGGCACACCGGCCACACCGACGTCCTCGTCGGCACGGCCGTGGCCGGCCGCGACCGGGTCGAGCTGGAACCGATGATCGGCTACCTCTCGCAGACCGTCGTGCTGCGCGGCGACCTCGACGGCGATCCGTCGTTCATCGAGCTGCTGGGGCGCATGAGGCAGGAGGCGCTGACGGCGCTGAGCCGGCCATCGGTCCCGTTCGAGCGGATCGGGCACCCCGCCGAGGCGCTGATGCCGACCATGTTCATCCTGCACAGCCAGGACCTGGGACCCACCCGGCCGTTCGGCGACCTGTCCGTCGGCTACTTCCCGGACGGCTACCGGCAGGTCAAGCTCGGCCTGTACACCGAGGCGTGGTTCGAGGACGGCGAGATCGTCCTGTCGTTCGGCCACGACGGGTCCAGCGGGTCTCCGCACGAGGCGGAGGCCGTCCGCCGGCTCGCCGAGCGTTTCCTGCTCCTGCTCGAGTCGGCCGTGGCGGAACCGCATCGCCGGGTCTCCGAGCTGCGCGTCTGGACCGGCGACGACGAGGCCGACATCCGTGCCATGGCCGGCGAGGGCGCCGACACCCCCGGACCGGCCGGTCCCCGAGATGATCGCGGAGACCGTCCGGCGCACGCCCGGCGCCGTCGCGGTGGTCTGCGGGGAGACCGAGGTCACCTACGGCGAACTGGACCGGCGGGCGGCACGGCTGGCCGCCGCGCTGCGGGCCCGGGGTGTGCGCCCCGGCGACGTGGTCGGCGTCTGCCTGCCCCGTTCGGTCGAGGCGATCACCGCGCTGCTCGCCGTCTGGCGGGCCGGCGCGGCCTACCTGCCGTTCGAGCCGGACGAGCCGGAGGAGCGGTTGACCTTCTCGCTCGCGGACGCCGGGGCGACGCACGTGATCACGAACCGGGCGCTGCCCGCCGGGCTCACCGCCGTCGATCCGCTGGCCGGCGAGGACGAGGCGGCCGCCGGCGACCCCGACGATCAGGGCGAACCGGCCGGGACGCGCCCGGGTGACGTGGCCTACGTGATCTCCACCTCCGGCTCCACCGGCAGGCCCAAGGGCGTCGCCGTCGAGCACCGGGCCATCGCGGCCCGGATCCGGTGGATGCGCGAGGAGTACGGCCTGGCGCCCGGCGACCGCGTCGTCCAGTTCGCGTCGCTGAGCTTCGACACCCACCTCGAAGAGGTCTTCCCCACGCTCGCCGCGGGAGCGACCCTGGTGCTGCTGCCCGGCGGGGCGGCGACGCTGCCCGACCTGCTGGCCGCCCCGGGCGGGGAGCGGATCACGGTGCTCGACCTGCCCACCGCCTACTGGCATCACCTGGTCGAGGAGATCGACCAGATCGCCTGGCCGCCCGCGCTCCGGCTGGTCGTCATCGGCGGCGAGCAGGCGTCCGGCGGCGCGGTGACGCGCTGGCGCGGCCGGTTCGGCGACGGCGTCCGCTTGGTGAACACCTACGGGCCGACCGAGGCCGCGGTCATCGCGACCGCGACCGACCTCGGCGCGACGTACGGCAGGCCGCCGATCGGCCGGCCCGTCGGCGCGACGACGGTCCACCTGCTCGACTCCGCCGGAGCGCCGGTCCCGAAGGGCGTGATCGGCGAGCTGGTCATCGGCGGTGCCGGGGTGGCACGCGGCTACCTGCGCCGCCCGGCGCTCACGGCCGCCGCCTTCGTCCCCGACCCGTTCGGACCGCCGGGATCGCGGAGGTACCGCACCGGCGACCGGGCGCGCTGGAACCAGGACGGCACGCTGGAGTTCCTCGGACGGCTCGACGGGCAGCTCAAAGTGCGCGGCTTCCGGATCGAGCCGGGCGAGGTCGAGGCACGGCTGCTCGACCATCCGGGCGTCGGTCAGGCGTTCGTGACGGTCCACGCCGAGGAACTGGTGGCGTACGTGACCGGGACCGCGACGGGGGAGGAGCTCGCCGCGCACCTCGCGCGGACCCTGCCCCGCCATCTCGTCCCGACCGCCTGGGTCGTTCTCGACGCGCTGCCGCTCACCAGCCGCGGCAAGGTGGACCGGGCGGCGCTGCCCGCGCCGGTCCGGGCGCCGTCGGCCGGGCACGTCCCGCCGGGCACGGACGCCGAGCTGCTGGTGGCCGAGATCTGGGCGGAACTGCTGGGCGTCGGCTCCATCGGCGTGAACGACGATTTCTTCACCCTGGGCGGGCACTCGCTGCTCGCGACGAGGATCGCGGCCAGGCTGCGCCGGGCGACCGGGGTGGAGGTCCCGGTCCGGACGATCTTCGAGCGGCGCACCGTGGCCGAGCTGGCGGTCGCGCTGGAGGATCTGCTGGTGGCCGAGCTGGAGGACCTGTCGGAGGAGGAGGCCGAACGCCTGCTCTCGTCCACCGGCGGCTGACCGCGAGGCGGGCGCCCTGTGTTTTCTGGGCGTCCGCCTCGTGTCTTCTGGGCGTCCGCCTCATGTCGTCAGGAGGCCGGCGTGACCAAGTAGTCGCCGTGCTCCAGGTCCTCGAGCAGTGTCGGGTGGATGGGCGACCAGCCGAGCAGTTCCTGCGTGTACGAGCTGGAGACGGGCCCGTCGAAGCCGTAGGCGGTGGCCATGAACGGGCTGACGAAGTGCGTGGCAGCCTCGTCGGGGGTCAGCGAGACCGCGGGCACATCCAGACCGCGGGCGATCGTCTCCGCGATGCTCTTCAGGGTGACGCCGCTTTCGGCCACTCCGTGCAGCACGCTGCCCGCGGGTGCCTTCTCCAGTGCCAGGCGGAACAGGACGGCAGCGTCGAGCCGGTGCACCGCGGGCCACCGGTTGGTGCCGTCTCCGACGTACGCCGAGACGCCGGTCTTTCGCGCGGTGGCGATGAGCATGGGGATGAAACCGTGGTCTTCGGGACCGTGGACGGTGGGAGCGAGGCGGACCACGCTCGCGCGCACTCCCCGGGCGGCGAAGCCCAGACACGCCCGCTCACCCGCGATGCGGAAGGCGGCGATCCCGGCCGCGTCGGGCTCGTCCTTCTCGGTGGCCTCCCGGCCTGCGGGCATGACCAGGGTGCCCGAGGTGACGACGAGCGGCTTGCCCGAGTGTTCCAACGGCCGGCCGAGCGTCTCGATCGCGGTCCGGTCGCGCCTCATCATGTCGTCGAGGTCGGAGAAGTCGCCGCCGTAGGCCATGTGCAGGACTGCGTCGGCGGCTTCGGCGCCCCTGCGCAGACTGTCGAGGTCGTCCAGGGAGCCGCGGTGTGGTGTGGCCCCCAGCGACTCCAGCCGGGCGGCGGCGGCATCCGAGCGCGCGAGACCGGTGACGGTGTGACCGGCCGCGATGAGTTCGGCGACGACTGCGGGGCCGGTCTGGCCGGAACCACCGGTGACGAAGACATGCATGTGACACTCTCCCGCGTTACGTCAGTGACTGGCACTAAGTGGTGCCAGTCACTGACCCTATGTAGCGCCAGTAACTGGCGTCAAGTAGCGCCAGTGACTGACATGTGCGGTATTCTCTGAGGGTGCCACGAAGCGGAGCGGAAGCGCGCCGCCGCCTTCAGCAGGCGGCCCTGGAGCTGTATCGGGAACGCGGGTTCGACCAGACCACCACGGCCGAGATCGCCGCCCGGGCCGGCGTCAACGAACGCACGTTCTTCCGGCACTTCCCCGACAAGCGCGAGGTGCTCTTCGAGGGCGAATCCGACCTGCGCGCCGCGCTGACGCGGGCGGTGGCCGAAGCGCCTGATGATCTCCAGCCGCTCGAAATACTGCTCTGCGCCTTCCGGAAGGTCGAACGGATCCTCGAGGACAATCGCTCGTTCGTCGAACCACGGCTACACGTCATCGCGGTGACACCGGCACTCCGCGAACGCGACCTGGCCAAGACCGCCTCGATCACCGAAGCCGTAGCGGAGGCACTGCGGCGGCGCGGTGTCACCGACCGGCTGGCCGGCCTGGCTGCTCACACCGGCTGGGCCGCCTTTCACCAAGCGGTCCAAGCCTGGATCGACGATTCCTCGCAGAGCTTGGACGCACATCTCCTCCAAGCCTTCGACGACCTGCGCGCCCTTTCCGCGACTGCCCCACCGGCACAGGTGCGGCCCGGAGACTGACACCACGGATGTTCCCGGCCCTCCCCGGCATGCCGACGAGACCGCCGCGCACCCTCGGGTGCGCGGCGGTCTCGTCGTTCGTGCGGCCGTGTCAGGCGGAGGCGCGGATCACCAGGTGGGTGTCGAGGATGACGACCGGCTGCTCCAGCGGCTCGCCGTTGATCCGGGCGATCAGAAGCTGGACCATCTGCCGGCCCATCGCCTCGGTCGGCTGGTGCACGCTCGTGAGCTGCGGATCGGTGTGCAGCGCCACCTTGGAGTCCTCGAAACCGATCAGCGCGACGTCGGTGGGCACGACCAGGCCCTGCTCCTTCAGCACCCGCAGGGCGCGACCGCCATCGGGTCGGAGGCCGTGAACACGGCGTCCAGGTCGGGGTGACGGGCGAGCAGGTCGCGCATGCCCGCCTCCCCGCTCTCCTCGGAGAAGTCGCCGTACGCGACGCGCTCGGTCATACCGGTGGCCAGCAGCGCGTCGCGGTATCCCGCGAGACGGTCGACGCCCACGCCCATGTCCTGCGGACCGGCGATGGTGGCGATCTTGGTCCGGCCCTTGGAGAGCAGGTACTTGACCGCCTGCCGGGCGCCGGCCCGGTTGTCCATGTCGACGAAGCTGTACGGGTTGAGCCCGACCGGGCGGCCACCGAGCACGGTCGGCACGCCCATCTCCTCCAGCCGTCCCGGCAGCGGGTCGGCGCCGTGCACCGAGGTGAGCAGCACGCCGTCGACGTGCTGCCCGGTCAGGTAGTGCTCCAGCCGGTCGTGCTCGGCACGGTTCTGCGCCATCGTGAGGATGAGCTGGAGGCCGGTCTCCGACAGCGCGGAACCGATGCCGCGGATCAGCCCGGCGAAGTACGGCTCGTCGAAGACGCGCTGCTCCGACTCCGACACCACCAGCGCGATGGTGTCGGTCCGATTGGTCACGAGGGTGCGCGCCGCCCGGTTGGGCACGTAGCCGAGCTCTTGGATCGCCAGTAACACCGCGTCGCGGGCCCGGTCGCTCACCTTGGGCGAGCCGTTGATGACCCGCGACACGGTGCCGCGGCCGACCCCGGCGCGTGCGGCGACCGCTTCCAGAGTCGGCCGGCCTCCGGAACGGCGGTCCCCGTTCATCTATACTGCCCCCTTATCGTGTCTGCGCTTATTGTGCCCGACCCAGCAGGCCGCCGTGTCTGATGGTGTCGGCATACCACAAAGCGCTCGATTTCATGGTCCTCGCCTGGGTCTCGTAGTCCACGTACACGAGACCGAAGCGCTTGCCGTAGCCCCAGGCCCACTCGAAGTTGTCCATCAGGGACCAGGCGAAGTAGCCCTGGAGCGGGATGCCCGACTCGATGGCCGCGTGGCAGATCCGCAGGTGGGCCTCGATGTAGGCGACCCGGTCGGGGTCGTGCACGGCGCCGTCCTCGCCGATCACGTCGTCGTAGGCCGCGCCGTTCTCGGAGATGTAGAGCGGGATCCGCGGGTACTCGTCCGCGATCCGCCGCAGCATCTCGTACAGGCCGCTGTCGTCGACCTCCCAGCCCATGGAGGTGACCGGGCGGCCGCCGTTGACGAAGCCCACGTGCTCGCTGCCGATCCATGGCGAGCCGGAGTCCGTCGGCGCGGCGGCCGCGGACGCGGCGCCGCCGGGCGCGCCGGAGACGGTGAAGCGGCTGTAGTAGTTGATCAGCAGCATGTCGAGCGGGGCGGCGATCGTGGCCAGGTCGCCGTCCTGGATGAACTCCATGTCGGACAGGTGGCTCAGGTCGGCCAGCACGTCCTCGGGGTAGGAGCCCTTGAGCAGCGCGTCCAGGAAGAACCGGTTCTGCAGCCCGTCGATGCGGCGCGCGGCGTCCTGGTCGGCCTCGCTGCCGGTGGCGGGCGTGACCGGGTACACGTTGACGCACCCGCCGATCAGCGAGTCGGGGTTCTGCGCCCGCATCGCCTGGACGGCCAGGCCGTGCGCGAGGTTGAGGTGGTGCGCGGCGCGCAGCGCGGCGGCCGGCTCGCGCCGACCGGGGGGCGTGCTCGCCGGAGGCGTAGCCGAGGAACGCGGCGCACCAGGGCTCGTTGACCGTGCTCCAGTTCCTGACCCGGTCGCCGAGTTCGGCGTGCACGGTCGCGGCGAAGTCGGCGAAGCGCTTCGACGTGTCGCGCGACGGCCACCCGCCGGCGTCTTCGAGCGCCTGGGGGAGGTCCCAGTGGTACAGCGTCAGCCACGGGTCGATGCCGTAGCTGAGCAGCTCGTCGACGAGCCTCTTGTAGAAGTCGAGGCCCTTGGCGCTGTACGCGCCGGAGCCGTCGGGCTGGATCCGCGGCCAGGAGACGGAGAACCGGTAGGCGGTGAGGCCGAGGTCCGCCATGAGCTTGACGTCCTCGCGATACCGGTTGTAGTGGTCGATCGCGATCTCGGCGGTGTCACCGCCCACGATCCGCCCGTCCTGGCTGCAGAAGGTGTCCCAGATGGAGCGGCCCCGCCCGTCCGCGGTGAGCGCGCCCTCGATCTGGTAGGCGGAGGTGGCGGCGCCCCAGACGAACCCGGTGGGGAACATCAGGCCGGCCGTCTCCGCTTCGGGTCGTGTGTCTTGCGTTGTCACGCCTTGACCGCACCTTCCATGAGTCCGCCGATGATCTGTCGGCCGAACAGGATGAAAACGACGATGAGCGGGAGGATCGACAAGAGCGTGCCGCTGAAGATCAGCACGTAGTCCGTCCCGTACTTCGCGTTGAGCGAGTTGATCGCGACCTGGACCGTCGGGTTGTCCGGGTTCAGCACGATCAGCGGCCACATGAACTCGTTCCAGTTCAGCATGAACGTGTTGATGCCCAGCACTCCCATGCCCGGCCGTACGGCGGGCAGGATGACGTTCCACCAGATCCGCAGCGTGGAGGCGCCGTCGACGCGGGCGGCCTCGACCAGCTCGTTGGGCACGGCCTGCTCGGTGTACTGCGTCATGAGGAAGACGCCGAAGCCGTTGAGCAGGAAGGGCAGGATCACCGCCTTGATCGAGCCCACCCACTCGAGGTTGACCATGAGCCGGTAGAGGGGGACCTGGCCCATCTGCTGCAGCGGGACCATCATGGTCAGCAGCACCAGCAGCAGCAGGATCTTGCCGCCCTTGAACTGCAGCCGGGCGAACGCGAAGCCGGCGAACGTCGAGATCAGCACCACCGAGACCGTCACCGTGGCGGCGATGATCAGCGAGTTGGTGAGACCGGTCATGTAGTGCGCGTCGGGGTTGGACAGCACGCGCTGGACGTTCTCCCCGAGCTTGCCGCCCGGCAGGAACGGCGGCGGCATGTCGGTCGCCTCGGTGTTGGTGCGCGAGGCGATGACGATCATGTAGTACAGCGGGAACGCCGAGATGATGATCGTGACCGCGAGGACGAGCCTCGTCATCGGCGTGGCGGTCCAGAGGCCGGCGGCGCCTCCCGGCGCCTTGGCGCGGCGCCGCCGCGTGGTGGCGGGTGCGGAGAGCGTGGTCACTTGTTGCCCCCGATCCGGCGGATGAGCAGGAAGTTGATGGCCGATCCGATGAGGATGAGCAGGAACAGCAGCCAGGCGGCCGCGGAGGCGTAGCCGTAGTCGAACTCGCGGAAGCCCTGCTCGAAGATGAACATCGAGACGGTCTGGAACTGGCTGTTGGTGCCGCCGTGGACGTTGCCGTTGTAGAACGTCGTCGGCTCGGAGAACAGCGTGAGACCGCCGATGGTGGAGTTCAGCACCACGAAGATCATCGTGGGCCGCAGCATCGGGACCGTGATCTGCCAGAACTGGCGCCGCCGGGACGCGCCGTCGATCGAGGCCGCCTCGTAGAGGTCCTTGGGGATCGTCTGCATGCCGGCCAGGAAGATGATCGCGTTGTAGCCGGTCCAGCGCCAGTCGATCATGGTCGCGATGGCGAGCCAGGAGGGGAGGCGCTCGGCCTTCCAGTCGATGGGGTCGGCCCCGAACCAGCCGAGCACCCAGTTGACCACGCCCCAGTCACGGCCGTACAGCTGGGTGAAGACGACCGCCACCGCGACGACCGAGGTGACGAGGGGGAGCAGGACGCCCAGCCGGACGAACAGCTGTGCCTTCATCCGCTTGTTGAGCGCGTTGGCCAGCAGCAGGGCCAGCAGAATCTGCGGGACCGTCGCGATGACGAACATCGCGAGCGTGTTGACGACCGCCCTCCAGAAAGCGGAGTCGTCGAGCAGTGCGGCGAAGTTGCCGAGGCCCGTCCACTCGACCGTGCCGGTGAGGTCGTAGTCGAAGAACGAGTAGTAGAGGGTGAAGCCGAGCGGGAAGAGCCCGAAGACCAGGAAGAGCAGGTAGTAAGGAGAGACCAGGAGGTACGGCGCGGCCTTGAGGTCCAGCCAGGTGAGGAAGGACCGGCCCGGTCTCGGCCGGACGTGCCTCCGGCTGGGCGGCATCGGTGCCCGGGTGGGTTGCCCGGCGTCGACGTGCAGGCTCATAAGTTACCTTTCGGGTGAAAGCAGGCGACCGGCCCGCCGGCGGGGTGCCGCTGCGGCGGGCCGGTGCTCACCTGGCGGGCGTGATCAGCCCGCGGCCTTCACGGCGTCGTCGACGAGCTTCTTCCAGCCGTTCGCGTACGGCACGGAGCCGTCGTCGATGGCGGAGACGACCGACTCGATGGCGTTCTTGACCTGGGCGTGCTTGACGCCGAGGAAGACCGGCTGGAGTGCGGCGGCCGACTTGGCGAAGATCTCACCGACGGGGGCGTCGTTGAAGTACTCGTTCTTCGCGCCCTGGACGGCCGGGTCCTGCTGCGCCTGGACGTTGCTCGGCATGTTGCCGGCATAGTTGAAGACGCTGACCTCGGCGTCCTTACCGGTCAGGTAGTCGAGGACCTGCGCCGCCTCCTTGGGGTGCTTCGACTGCTTCGGCACGGCGAGCCAGGAGCCGCCCCAGTTGCCGCCGCCGCCGGGCACCGCCGCGACGTCCCACTTGCCCTTGAAGTCCGGTCCCGCGCCGCCGTCGCCGCTGACCGCGCCGAGCATCCACGACGGGCAGCCGAGGGTGGCGAACTGCGACTTCTTCATGCCGGTGTTCCACTCGGGCGTGAAGTTGCGCAGCTTGGCCGTGAGGCCCTCCTGGCTGATCTTCTGGGCGAAGTCGTAGGCCGTCTTGACCGCCGGGTTCTTGTCGACGATCAGGTTGTTGTCCTTGTCGAAGTAGGAGACGTTGCCGTTCTTGGCGGCCTCCTGCACCAGGACCACGTTGTAGAGCGTGTTGGTGCCGTCGACGAACTTGGTGTCCTTGATCTTGTCCTGGAACTTGTGGGCGACCTTGATGAAGTCGTCCCAGGTCGGCCAGAGCTTGCTGACCTCGTCGCGGTCGGAGGGCAGACCGGCCTTCTCGAACAGGTCACGGCGGTAGCACAGGCTCATGCCGCCGACGTCGGTGCCGAGGCCGAACAGCTTGCCGTCGGCGGTGACGCCGTTCTCCCACTTCCAGGCGGCGAAGTCGCTCTTGCGGTTCTGCAGGCCGAACTCGCCGAGGTCGGCCCACCACTCGGGGTGCGCCTTGGCGAGGCCCATGCCGCCCTCGTCGATGCCGACGACGTCGCCGGCGCCCGCGCCGGACTGCAGCCACTGGATCATCTGCGGCCAGTAGACCTGCTCGAACTGGTCGGTCAGGTTGTCATACTTGATCTGGATGTCCTTGTGCTCCGCGTTCCACTTGTCGACGGCCTCCTTGTAGCCGAAGTTCTTGCCGCCGCCGAACGTCTGGAGCGTGATGGTGACGGGGCCGGCCGCCGCCGAGGACCCGCCGCCCGACGCGGTGTCGGTCTTGTCGTCGGACTGGCAGGCGGTGGCGCCGAGAGCCAGCGCCGCCACCGCGGCGACCGCGAGCAGCCTGCCGCGGCGCGAGTTTGCAATCATTCCGGACCCCTCTCAGGTGGTATCCCGAATCGTTCGTGGGAGGTGCATCCCAGGCCGGTCCCCGATCTCACGGCCCGCGATCGAAGGTTGTGCTCGGTACTCCCGCACCGTGTGCTTCGCACGGTTTCCCACCGTGTGCTTCGCACTGTTTGGGAGCGCTCCCACGAAGGGTCCTCTATGAGCAACGCGGGCGTCAATATGCCGAAACCTAACTGTTACTCCCTGGGTGGTTAGAGCCGGTCAATGGGACATAGTAGGACATACCACGCTTGGGAGCGCTCCCATATCCATATGGGCAGAAATGAATAGCGGACGCCCCCAACCTGCCGGGGCGCCCGCCCTTATCCGCTCCGTCACCTCACCCGTCAGCCGCCGGGGGCCGTCCCGACGGACACTCCGCCCTCCAGCGAGACCCCCGTGCCTGGGATCACTGTGCCTGGGATCACTGTGCCTGGGATCCCTGTGCCTGGGATCCCTGTGCCTGGGATCACTGTGCCGGCGGCGTCCGCCAGCCGGCAGGCCGGTCCGGAGCAGGCCCGCAGCAGCGCCAGCCGGGCCGAGAGCGCGGCCCTCAGGCCCGGGTCGGCCGTCGCTGCGATGTTGTGCAGTTCGGCCGGGTCGTCCCGTAGGTCGTAGAGCTGCCGCTCCCCGGTCTCGTACTCCACGTACGCGTACCGCCCGGTCCGCACCATCGCGTATGTGGGCGGCGAGGACGGGGAGTAAGAGGGGTGGTAGAACTCCGCGAGGACGGCGTCGCGCCACGGGACGTCGCGCCCGCGCAGGAGCGGGACGAGCGAGCGGCCCTCGGCCGTGGGCGGCACCGTGGCCCCGCCCAGCTCGGCGAACGTGGGCGCGAGGTCGACCGTCGACGCGAGCGCGTCGATCACGCCCCCGGCCGGCACGCCCGGCCCGCGCACCACCATCGGCACCCGGATGTCCTCCTCGAAGGGCGTCGTCTTGCCCGGCCGCAGCCGATGCTGGCCGAGGTGGAAGCCGTTGTCGGAGGTGAAGAAGATGTAGGTGTCGTCGAGCCGGCCCGCCCGGCTCAGCGCGTCCACCAGGGCGCCCACCATGTCGTCCACCCCGAGCATGGCGCGCAGCCGGTCGCGGTGGACGCGGTCGATCCGGCGCGTGTCCGCGGCCGACAGCGGCGTGCGCTCGCTGAGCCAGCGGGGCTCGGCGGACAGGTCGGCCTGGTCGAACGACGCGGTCGCGGCGCGCTCTCGCCGGCGAAGGCGGCCGCGTGGCGCGGCGCGTAGTGCGCGGGCAGGTGCGGCGCGACCGGGGCGAGGTAGAGGAAGAACGGAGCGTCTCCTCCGGCGGAATCGGTCGCGAACCTGGCGGCCTTGGCGCTCAGCACGTCCTCCAGGTAGTCCTCGGGGGCGTCGCCGTACCGCCTGATCACGCCGTTCTCATTGAGCGCGTAGCCGTACTCCTGGTAGAGGCGGGTGACGGGGACGTCCCACTCGTCCCAGCCGGGCGGCACGTACGTGCGCGGCGCGCCCTCGGGGTAGTTGTTGAGATATTTGCCCATGAGCGCGGTGCGGTAGCCCGCGTCGTGCATCCACGTCCCGAGGGTGGAGGCCTCCAGCGGCCGGAACTTCGGGAACCCGCCGGTCGGCGACCGGTTGCTCTCCACCTGGTGGCTGTGCATGTACTGCGAGCGGAGGATGGACGAGCGAGACGGGCAGCACCAGGGATTGGTGACGAAGAAGCGGGACAGCGTGGTGCCCTGGCGCGCCAGGAGGTTGCTGATGTTGGGGAACCGGCTCAGATGCGCCGCGTCCAGGTCGTCGGTGAGGATCAGCACGATATTGGGCCGTTGGGCCGCGAGCGTGGGGGCGGGCTCGGCGCGGGAGGCGCCGGTGAGCCCGAGGCACAGCAGGAGCGCCGCGGCGAGCCCGGCCCACAGGTTTCTCGATCGTCGTGGTTGGGGCACGGCAGCAATCATTGCCATGCGTTCGCCAGGGGAAACGTACGCAGCGTGACCGCGTGACCGCACCGTGTCCGTTATGCGGGAGGCTCTGATGGATCCTCCGCCGGGGGCCGTCAGCCGAAGGTGGCGGGGTCGGGGCCGAGACGGCGGCCCTCGTCGAGACCGTTGATCGTGGCCATGTCCTCCGGGCTCAGCGCGAAGTCGAAGACCTCGATGTTCTCCTTGATGCGCGACGGCGTCACCGACTTCGGGATCACCACGTTGCCGAGCTGGATGTGCCAGCGCAGCACCACCTGCGCGGCCGTCTTGCCGTACTTCGCGCCGATCTCGGCCAGGACGGGCAGGTCGAGCAGGCCCTTGCCCTGCCCGAGCGGGCTCCACGCCTCGGTGGCGATGCCGTGCTCCGCGTGGAAGCCGCGCAGCTCCCGCTGGGCGAGCTGCGGGTGCAGCTCGATCTGGTTCAGCGCGGGGATCACACCGGCCTCGGCGAGCAGGCGCTCCAACGTGCTCACGGTGAAGTTGGACACGCCGATCGCCCGCACCCGCCCGTCGGCGTACAGCTTCTCCAGGGCCTTCCACGTCTCGACATACCTGTCCTGCTTGGGGGCCGGCCAGTGGATCAGGTACAGGTCGAGGGTCTCCAGGCCGAGCCGCCGCATGCTGGCGTCGAAGGCGCGCAGCGCCTCGTCGTAGCCGTGCTGGTCGTTCCAGAGCTTGGTGGTGACGAACAGCTCCTCGCGGGGGATGCCCGAGGCGCGCAGGGCGCGGCCGACGCCCTCCTCGTTGTGGTAGAGCCTCGCGGTGTCGATGCTGCGGTAGCCGTACTCCAGGGCCGTCGCCACGGCCTTCTCGGCCTCGTCGTCGGCCACCTGCCACACACCGAAGCCGAGCTGGGGCATCCGGACGTTGTTGTTCAAAGTGATGACGTTCATGCCTTCCATGCTGCCGTAATGCCCCGAGAAGATCCCTTCGGGGTCTGTTCACCGGGTGTTCCCGTCGTCGTCGTGTCGGGCGGCTAGGGTGAGCGCGTCGTGAACGTTTCTTTACGGCGCGTGGAGAACGAGGGACGGCGCCACGCCGCCGAGCAGGGGCAGGCCGTCGCGTGGGTGGAGTCCCCTCTGCAGCTGCTGTGCGTCGTCGAGGCGCACCACGCGGGGCTCCTCGGGGCCGGCACCACAGTGGTGCCCAGGGCCGGGTTGCCCGCGCTGCGGCTGACCCGCCGCGAGCTCGAGCGGCTCGGGCTGCCCGAGGGGCTGGAGTTCGCCGAGCCGGCCGAGCGGGTTCCCCGGCCTGGCCGCACGTGGGCGGTGGGCGACGCCTTCTCCGGGCGCGTCCAGCTCGCCCTCGTCACGGCCCTCCCCGGCCGTACGGTGCTGGTGGACGACGGGCTGGCCACGATCCGCCTGCTCGAACTGCTGGTCGCGCGGCGCCCGCTGCTGCGCGCCCGCGGGACCCCGGGCCTCGGCCGCAGGGTGCTCGCCGCGGCCGCCGGGTTCCGCCTGCGCACCCGCAGGCCCACGGTGTTCACCGCGCTCCCGGTGCCCGCCGGCCTCGCCGAGGCCGTGGAGGGCACGGGCGCGCGGCTCGTCCGGCACGACTTCGCCTGGCTGCGCGCCCAGCCCGCCGACCGGCCGCCGCCGGAGCGCACGGTCGTGCTCGGCACCTCGCTCGTACGCAACGGGCTCATCCACCGCGACCGCTACCTGCGCTGGCTGGAGCGGATCGACGAGCCCGTCGCGTACTTCCCCCACCGGCGGGAGGACCCCGGGGACCTCGACCGGGTGCGCAGGATCGCCGGGCTGACCGTCTACGACGCGGGAGCGCCCGCCGAGATGACGCTGCGCGACCTGCGGCCGGACCAGCGGGTGCTGAGCCTGCCGTCCACCGCGGTGACCTCGCTGCGCGTCCTGCTGTCGGCCCGGGGCGTGCCGGTGGAGACCGTGGACGTGCCGGAGGACTGGTGGACGGCCTCGGCCGCCCCGTCGCTGCGCTCCCACCTCCAGCTCTTCGCGCACGAACCCCATCAGCCCCACAAGCACGATCCCGGAAAGGTCGCTCCTTGACCCGTCTGCTCGCCGTGGCCGACTCCGACTCGTATCTCAAGTGGGCCGCGGGCCTGCTCGACGCGACTCCGGAGGACTGGGTCACGGATCTGGCCGTCGTCCGCACTCCCATCGCCCCCTCGGCGGCGCAGATCGCCGCCGCGGTGAGCGGCACCCGCGCGCACGGCGACGCTCTTCCCCCGGTGCTGCCGGCGCGGCAACTGCGCCGGGCCGCCGAGAGGTTCCGGCCCGACGTCGTGCTGCTGGCCTGCACCGGGCCGGTGGTGGACGCGCTGGCGGCGGAGACGCTGGCCGGGCTGCGGCCCCGGCCGGTGCTGGTGTCGGGGCTGCCCGGCATCTCGGTGCCCGCGACGGAGAAGGCCTGGCTGTTCCGCAGCGGCTGCGACCTGTTCGTGGTGCACAGCGGCCGGGAGGTCGCGGAGTTCTCCGAGATCGGCGCGCGGCTCGGCGGGGGCGGGACGGTGGCGCTGGCCCGCCTGCCCTACCTGGACCTGCTGCCCCGCGAACCGGGCGCGCACGACGCCGGTGGCGTACGCGACCGCGTCGTGTTCGCCACCCAGGCCAAGGTGCCGCGCCGCAGGGAGGAGCGGGAGCGGATCCTGCTCGCCCTGGCCGAGCTCGGGCGGGCCCGGCCCGACCTGGACGTGGTGGTCAAGCTGCGGGCCCGCGACGACGAGCGGCAGACGCACAACGAACGTCACCACTACGAGCGGCTGTGGACCGAGATGGAGTCCGAGGGCCGGGTGCCCGCGGGCGCCGTGCGCTTCGCCGCCGGCCCGATGCACGAGCACCTGAGCCGCGCCGCCGGGTTCGTCACGGTCAGCTCGACGGCCGCGCTCGAGGCGATCGCCGGGAACGTGCCGCTGCTCGTGCTGTCCGACTTCGGGGTCAGCGCGGAGATGATCAACCTGGTGTTCGAGGGCAGCGGCTGCCTGGGCACACTCGACGACCTCGCCAAGGCGGACTTCCGGGTCCCGGCGGAGGAGTGGTGCCGGGCCAACTACTTCCACGACTCCTCGGCCAGCGACTGGACCGGCCGCGTCGCCGAGCTGGTCGCCGCGGCCGCGCGGGGACGCTGGAGCCGGCGCGCTCGCTCCTCGACGGCCCCGAGCACGCCGCCGCCCGCCGCCGCGCCCGGCTGCGCCTCGACGTGCCGCCCAAGGTCCTGCGGTACGGCTACCGCGCCAAGCGCCGGATGCGCCGCTACCTCAAGGCGTTCTGACGCGGCGGTCACGTCGCCGCCCCGCAAGCGCGGCTCAGCGGGACAGCAGGCGGCGCAGGCGTGACTCGGGGCGGGCCGGCGCGGCGGCCGGGCGTTCGATCAGGCCGAGCGTCTGCCAGCCTGCGCTTCTTGAAGTAGCGCGCCGGTCCGTGGGCGCTCACGTAGGCCGCCGCGGTCTCGCGCAGGCCCGGGTGGGCCGCGCTCTGCATGCAGTAGCCCACGGCCCCACCAGGGCGGCGAGGTCGGCGGCGGGCGGCTCCGTGATCGTGCCGTCGGCCTCGATCCGGGGCAGCGTGGCGTCCGCGATCGTCGCCGGGATCCGGTTGCTGTTCTCGTACGGCGTGAGCCGTTCGAGCACGAGATCGGTGCCGACGGCCGCGACCGGCAGGCCGAACAGCCGCCGCGCGGTCACCAGCGCGGTGGAGAAGCACCCGGCGACCAGTTCGGGGCGGTGCGCGGCGAAGCACGCCTCGGCGGGCGTCGTCTCGGGGGCCACGAGGAGGTCGACGCCCAGCTCCGCGGCGACCGGCCGCAGCTCGCGTGCGTGCCGCCGCCCGGCGGCGGGGTGCGGCTTGAACAGCACGGTCCGGTGGCCGCGCGCCGCCAGGCCGCGCAGCATGCGCTCGTGCAGCGCGGCCTCCTCGGCGGCCGTGACCAGGCCGAGCGCGGACAGGTACTGGCCGACGGACGACCGCCTCGGCGCGGGGAGCCGCCTCGGCCGCCTCCGCCACCCGGCCCACCACGCGCGTGAACGACGCGTCCGCCAGGGCCTCGGCCGGCACCCCGTGCTCGGCCAGGAGCAGGGGCGCCAGGCCCGGGACGAGGTCGAGGTGGAGCAGCCGGGTGATCCGCCCGGCGATCTCCTGCGGGAGCGGGTCGCGGGTCGGCCCGTAGCTCATGAGGCCGTCGGAGTAGACGGTGATCGGGCAGTCCTTGATCAGGCCCGCGAGCGTACGCGACGGGGGCACCGCGATCGACTCGAGGACCAGCTCGCCCGGCTCGCCGGTCAGGTCGCGCAGCAGGCGGCCGAGCATGGGCGTCTCGATCGAGCGGGGCTTCCAGTCCGACGGGTGCAACGGCGCGATGATCTTGTTCCAGGACAGGACGCGGTCGAACCTGTCGCGCAGCGCGGCGAACCCCGGCGCCTCGTCCAGCGCCGGGGTGACCTCCGGGATCGCCGCGTTGTTCGACACGAGGAGGACCCGGCCGCCGTCGCGGAACCGCCCCTCGTCGATCGCCGCCGCGAGCGTCATCGCGCCGAACAGCGTGGAGGCGTAGAACAGCGTGGAGTCAGGCACGCGGCCCTCCCGGTAGGTAGGAGCTGAGCAGGGCGGCCCGCTCGGGCTCCAGGCCGCCGACGGCCTCGGCGAGCGTCTCGCGGGGCAGCCGGGCGAGCGCCGCCCGCGCCCGCTCGTCGAACCGGGCGCGTACGGCCGGGGTGAACCGGCCGGCCAGCTCCACGTGGTGGGCGAGCAGCGCGCACAGGTTGCGGGCCGCCTTGGGCAGGTAGCGCGGCTCGGTCTCGTCCAGCACGATGTCGTAGGCGTCGAAGAAGTGGAGCTGACGCTCGTCGCCGATCTGGGTGAGCGAGGCCGTCAGCCCCCGCCGGTAGAACAGCCCGGCGAGGGAGACCACGGCGTACGACCGGGCCAGGCGGTGCAGCCGCCAGATCCACGGGCGGTCCTCGGCGGTGTGCAGCCCGGCGGGGAAGGTCAGCAGGTCGTCCAGCTCGCGCCGGTAGATCCCGGCCCAGGCGTAGGGGTAGTCGACCATCGTCTTGAAGTCGGCCGGCAGGATGCCGTCGCGCGGGTCGAGCACGACGCCGCGGCGCGGCTGCGGCGCCCGATGCGTCTCCCGTCTGCGGCCCTCGACCTGGACGTGGTCCACGCGCACGAAGTCGCACCCGAGCCCGTCGATGGCGGCGACGAGACGGGGCAGGTAGCCGGGCGCGAGCCAGTCGTCGGCGTCGAGGAAGGTGACGTAGCGGCCGGCGGCCAGCTTCAGCCCGGCGTTGCGGGCGCCGGCCAGCCCCAGCGGCACCGGGTTGCGGACCACCGTGAGCCCCGGCAGGTCGCGCCGGAAGTCCTCGACGACCTCCGGCGTCGCGTCCGCCGAGCCGTCGTCCACGACGACGACCTCGGTCTCGAACTCGCGCGTCCGGTTGCGCACCAGCGACGTGAGCGCGTCCCCGAGGTACGCCTCGCCGTCCCGGACCGGCACGATCACGGAGAGAGTGATCATGCGGTGACCCGGCGCAGGCGGGCCCGGGGGGCCTCCTCGCCCGGGTAGACGCGCTTCACGCCGTCGCCGAGTGCGGTCTCGATGATGCGGATGTCGCGGACCAGGTGCTCCAGGCCGGTGGGCTCCAGCGAGGCGGCGTGGTCGGAGCCCCACATCGCGCGGTCGAGGGTGATGTGCCGCTCGACGGTCACCGCGCCCAGCGTCACGGCGGCGAGCGAGATCTGCAGCCCGCGCTCGTGCCCCGAGTAGCCGACCGGCACGCCGTACCGCTGCTGGAGCGTGGTGATCATGCGGAGGTTGGCCTCCTCCGGCGGGAGCGGGTAGGTCGAGGTGGCGTGCATCATCACCAGGCGCTCGGTGCCGAGGATCTCCACCGCCGCGTCGATCTCCTCGATCGTGGACATGCCGGTGGACAGGATGACCGGCTTGCGGGTGGCGGCCAGCGCGCGCAGCAGCTCGTGGTCGGTCACCGAGGCCGAGGCCACCTTGTGCGCGACGACGTCCATGTCCTCGAGGAACTCCACCGACGGCACGTCCCAGGGCGAGGCGAACCAGTCGACGCCGCGCTCCTCGCAGTACTTGGCGATGTGGGCGTACTCGTCCGCGCCGAACTCGGTCCGGATCTTGTACTCCATGTAGGTCATCTCGCCCCACGGCGTCTGCCGGATCTGGTCGCGCTGCTCGAGCGGCACGCAGATCTCCGGCGTACGCTTCTGGAACTTGACGGCCTGGCACCCGGCGTCGGCGGCCACGTCGATCAGCTTGCGGGCGATGTCGACGTCGCCGTTGTGGTTGATGCCGATCTCGCCGATCACGTACACGGGCTGGCCCGGGCCGACCAGCGACCTGCCGATCCGCACCGGCCGCGGCTGCCCGAGGTGGCGGGGCGCGGCGACGGGGGCGGGGACGGTCTCCAGCGCGGTGGCCGGGCGGGCCGCGAGCACCCGGTCGGACAGCTCGCGCACGGCGTCCGGCGCCTCCGGGGGCCGACAGCACGACGCGGGCGGCGGCGCGCACCCGGGGGTGGGCGTCGGGCACCGCGACCGGCCAGCCGACGATCGCCATGCAGGACAGGTCGTTGACGTCGTTGCCCACGTACGCCACCCGCTCGGGGGCCAGGCCCTCGGCGGCCAGCCACTCGCGCAGCGCGACGTCCTTGGCGCCGAGGCCCTGCACCACCGGCACGCCGAGCTTGGCGGCGCGGGCGGCGACGACCGGGTTGCGCTCGGTGGACAGCACGAGCACCTTCACACCGGCCCGGCGCAGCAGCGCGATCCCCATCCCGTCGGAGCGGCTGACCGCGACCATCTCCCGGCCGTCGGAGTCGACGAACGCGCGGTCGTCGGTGTGCACGCCGTCGAAGTCGGTGACGACCGCGTCCACGTCGATCGGCAGCGGCTCGTCCACGAACGGCGCGAGCGCCCGGGCGATCTCCAGGTCCTCGGGGGTGTCGATCTCGACCGCGTGCCGGACGGGCACCGGCTGGACCGCGACCCTGCCGAAGAAGCGGTGGCCGCGCTCGCGCAGGCCCTCCGTACGCATGACGTAGAACGCGCCGGTCTCGCGGAAGTGGGGCTCGCGGTCCTGGCGGCGCGGGCGCACGGCCGGGTCGTGGTTCACCCCGTGACCGGCGCCGGTCCAGACGAACTCGTAGGTCTCGGTGCCGGAGAAGACCGAGTCGGCCTCGCCGTCCAGGACCTTCCCGACGGCGGCGTCGAGATCGCGGGGATCGAGGAACGCGCTGGTGCACTGGACGAGCACGACGACCTCGGGCGCCTCGCCGGTGATCTCGGACAGGGCGTGCAGCACGGCCGACTCGCTGGAGGCGGTCGAGCCGCTGAGCTCGGCGGGGCGGCGCACGACCCGGGCGCCCGCGCCCTCCGCCACTTCGGCGATGCGGTCATGGTCGGTGCTGACGACCACCTCGTCCACCAGTTCGGCGCGCAGACAGGCGTCCACCGCCCGGGCGACGAGCGGGACGCCGCCCACCTTCTCGAGGTTCTTCAGCGGGACGCCCACCGACCCTCCACGGGCGGGGACGACGGCCAGCACTCGCACGAGTGACTCCTCTACCTGCGACATCGGGAACCCCAGGGGGCCGGGGTGTCCCGAAAACTAGCCAGCAGGTTCTCCAGTTGGGGGTTACTGGGCTGAACGACCAGGGGCGCGGTCCTTAACTTTGGGTGTCGCCGGACGGGTCGCCGCACGGGTCGGCGCCGTCGGCGGCGGGATCGTCCGCGGCGCTCGGGGCCAGCGGCAGCGAGATCACGAACCGCACGCCGGGTTCGCCGTCCGTGACGTCCTCGACCCGGATGGAGCCGCCGTGGGCCTCCACGACCTCCCGGGCGATGGCCAGGCCGAGGCCCGTGCCGCCCCGGTCGCGGCTGCGCGCCGCGTCGGTGCGGTAGAACCGCTCGAAGATCCGCTCGCGGTCCGCCTCGGGGATCGGCCTGCCGTCGTTGCGCACGCACAGGACGGCCGCGTCCTCGGTGCGCGCGACCCGCACGCAGACCACCGTCAGCGCGTGCCGCTCGGCGTTGTCGAGCAGGTTCGCCACCACCCGGGCGAGGTGGCGGCGCAGGCCCCTGACCGTCACCCCTGGGGTGTTGTGAAGGTGGGTCGGCAGCCGTTCCGACCGCCGCTCTATCTCGGTGACGACCAGGTGGGACAGGTCGACCTCCTCCCGGGCGGTCTCGGGAACCGTGGGGATCCGCGCGAGCAGGAGCAGGTCGGCGACGATCGCCTCCAGGCGCTCGGTGTCGCGCAGCGCGGCGCAGACGGCCTCGGGGGTGTCCTCGGGATGCAGCCGCGCGCTCTCCAG
The DNA here is from genome assembly GCF_002027145.1 of Microbispora sp. GKU 823. Lineage (NCBI taxonomy): Bacteria > Bacillati > Actinomycetota > Actinomycetes > Streptosporangiales > Streptosporangiaceae > Microbispora > Microbispora sp. GKU 823. Next base: position 58,045 of record NZ_MWJN01000017.1, read on the forward strand.
CTGGGCCCGGATCCCGGCGATGGGGGTGAGCAGTTCGTGCGAGGCGTCGGCGGCGAACTGCCGCTGCCGCTGGATCGTCGTGTCCAGCCGGGACAGCGCGTCGTTGGCGGCCTGGGCCAGCCGGGAGAACTCGTCGTCGCCGGGCGGCTCGGGCACCCGGCCGCCGGGGTTCCTCTCGGTGATCTCGGCGAGCTCCGACCTGATCGCCTCGACCGGCCGCAGCGCGCGGCCCGTCACCTTGTACGCCGTCCAGCCCGCGAGCGCGGTGAGCAGCAGGGCCGCCAGGAGCAGCGCCGGCAGCGTGAACGGGGTGTTGAGGATCGCCGGGGCAGCCCGGCCCGCGTAGACGAGGTCGGAGCCGGGCCCCGGGGAGACCCGCAGCACGGTCACGTACAGGCAGTCGTGCCCGGCGGGCGAGCAGGCCGTCGTCTGGGTGACCTCGCGGTCGGGGGCCGGGCGTAACGGGCTGAGGCGCGGCAAGGTCCTGGCCGCCGCGCTCTCGGCGACGACCCGGCCGTCCGGTCCCGTCACCTCGATCAGGTCGATGTCGTTCCCGCCGGTCGGGATGGGGTTGCGCAGGCGCCCGTCGCGGATCTGCGCGGCGACGTGCGTGGCGGTGTCCAGGCTGCGGTCCCAGATGCGGTCCGCGACCAGGTCGCGGACGAGCACGTGCACCACGACCGCGAGCGGGATCAGCAGGATCGCCGCTGTCCCGGTGGCGAGGAGTGCCAACCGGGCTCGCAGTGACGGGGAGCGCCTGGGGAGGAGCATTACCCGAGGCTACTCATGGTCATCTTTTGGGAAACTCGCGACAGCGAAAAGCTCGTCCCAAAGTTGCCCAAAGTCTCTCATCGAGTGCAACCGGGCGCGGGTGCCCGCCGCCCGGTTGGACTCCAGTGGCGTCCCTACGGCGCCCCTACGGTGTCTCGGTGAACACCGCGACCGTGCGGGCGGGCACGGTCAGCGTGCCGGTCGCCGGATCCGCCGCCGCCTGCCGGACCACCGGGTCGTCCGACGCCGCCTGCACGGGGTGCAGCACGACCCGGGCGCCCTTGAGCGCGGGCACGGCGGGTGCGGCGGTCTTCCCGGTGGCGTTGAACACCACGTAGATCGCCTTGTTCGCGGGATCGACGCCGGTGGCGTCGATGCGCATGACGATCACTCCGGGGGGCGCCGGACGGCGGGAAGGAGACCCGCCTGCCGATCTCCGTGGCGGAGCCCAGCGAGAAGGCGGGGGAGGAGTACCGGATCCGCAGGAACTCGCCGAACCTCGCCCGGGCCGACCCGATCGCGGCGCAGTCGGGCCGCAGCGCGGGGTCGGCCAGCAGGGGCCGCGCGTACGGCCAGCGCGCCTCGTTGTCCTTCGCGGGCGGCAGGCCGCCGCCGAAGCCGTTGCCCTGGCGGCAGTCCCACAGCAGGCGGTTGAACCAGTCGCCCGAGTCGTAGGAGTTGCGGTCGAGCGACTTCGACCGCAGCCGCTCGCTGCCGGCGTGGACGAACGCGGTGCCCTGGCCGAGCAGGACCGTCGCCAGCGACAGCGACTGCATCCTGACCCGGTCGGCCATCGGGGTGTCCTTGGGCAGCTTGTAGGCGAGCGCGTCGAACAGCGTCTCGTTGTCGTGGGCGTCCACGTAGGTCACCGTGTCGCCGGGCACGGCGGCGTACCCGGCGGGGCTGCCGTTGTAGTCCACCTCGGACCCCTTGACGGGCTTCCCGGACGACCCGGTGAACGTGAAGTCGCGCAGGTTGCCCGCGAGCCCGAGCTTGACCAGGTCCTCGTAGTGCGCGAGGCGGTCGCCGGGCTCATCGCCCAGGCCGGAGCCGAAGCCCCGGACGCCGGGGTCCGCGTCGAACGGCGTGCCGCCGCGCACGGCGTCGCGCAGCCGGTCGCTGAACGTGCCGATCCCGGTGCCCGCCATGTTGGCCTGGGTGGCCTGCTCGAACCGGGCGCCGTCGGCCACCTCGCCGAAGTTCCAGCCCTCGCCGTACAGGATGATCGACTTGCCGTCCACGCCGTCCTTCTCGGGCGTGAGCGCGTCGAGGGCCTTGCGCACGGCCAGGATGTTCGCCTTCGGGTGGTGGCCCATCAGGTCGAACCGGAAGCCGTCGACCTTGTACTCCTTCGCCCAGGTGACGATCGAGTCGACGACGAGCCGGCCCATCATCGCGTGCTCGGGTGCGGTGTTCGCGCAGCAGGTGGAGGTGGCCACCGTGCCGTCGTCCATGAGCCGGTGGTAGTAGCCGGGGACGACGCGGTCGAGCACGCTCGTGGGGTCCTGCCCTGCGGCGTGGGTGTGGTTGTAGACGACGTCCATGACCACCCGCAGGCCCGCGCCGTTGAGCCCCGCGACCATCTCGCGGAACTCCTTGATCCTCCGGTCCGGGTCGGTCGCGTACGAGCCCTCCGGCACGGTGTAGTGCAGCGGGTCGTAGCCCCAGTTGAACGAGTCCTTGGCGGCCGTCTCCGCGACGCACACCTGCTGCCGGTCGGAGTCGGGCGGCAGCGCGGCCAGGTCGCAGCCGGGCTCGGTGCGGTCGGCCTTCCGGTCGGGCACGGTGGCGAAGTCGAAGGCCGGCAGCAGGTGGACGTGGGTCAGCCCGTCCTTCGCCAGGCTCCGCAGCTCGGTCATCCCGGCGCTGCCGGTCTCGGTGAACGCCTTGTACGTGCCGCGTTCGGCGGCCGGCACGGTGGCGTCGGAGGCCGAGAAGTCGCGCACGTGCAGCTCGTAGATCGACGCCCGGTCCTGGCGCACCGCCGGGGGCTTCTTCAGGCCCGTCCACCCCTCGGGTCGCAGCGACCGGTCGTCCAGGTCGACGATCTGGCTGCGCCCCGAGCCCGCCGAGACCGACAGGCTGTAGGGGTCGGTCACCTCGTTGGTCACGATCTTCCCGGCGGCCGGGGCGTAGACGGTGACGAGGTAGGTGTAGTACCTGCCCCGCCACGACGCCGGCCGTCGATCGACCACACGCCCGTCGCGTCGTCCCTGCGCATGCGGTGGACCGTCCTGCGGTCGGCGGACGGGCCGTCGTAGAGGGCCAGCTCGACCTTCTGCGCGGTCGGCGCCCACACCGCGAGCCCGCCGCGGCCGGTGGGGCCGAGCGGGACCTCGGCGGCCCCGGCGTAGAGGTCGTCGAGGACGCCGGGGATCTGCACGCCGGTGGCGGTCAGCAGCGCGCCGGAGGGCCCGCGCTCGATCGCCACGACCTGGCCGCGCAGCGCGTCGCGGACGAGGCCGGCGTCGCGGGGATCCACCTTCAGCGCGCCGTACGCCGCCAGATGCGGCCACGCGGCCTTCTGCGCGTCGCTGAGCGTCCCGGGCGTCAACCGGATGAGATGGACGTCCCCGGTCAGGTCGCCCTTCTCGTACGCGATGTCGCCCTTGGGGGAGTAGGCCAGCGCGTAGTGGTTCGCCGCGGCGACCCTGCCCTTCCACGCGACCGTGTCCCGGTCGATCCACTGGGCCGTGGCCTTGGCCAGGTCGGCGTCCGCCCCGGTGGCCGCGGGCTGCGGCAGCAGGTATCCGTCCACACCTGACAGTTTCCACACCTCGTGGCCGGTCACGCCGAGATCCAGGGCCTGGTCGGCCTGCTGGTCCTTCTGATCACCCTTGTGGATGATCCAGCCGAGCGTCTTCGCGTCCTGTTTCAGCGGCACCTCGAAGTACACGCCGAAGGCGTCGGTCCCGGCCGGCTTCAGCGGGTCGCCCCACTCGACCGAGCCGGACGCGTCGCCCCAGAAGTGCAGGCCCCAGCCGTCGTAGTCGCCGTCGGCGCGGTGGTAGTGCAGCACCGCGACGTTCCGCGCCGCCGCCGCGCTGCCGTGGATCGCCGTACCGCCCGAGTTCACGTACGCCTCGGGCTGCCTGGCCGGCACGAACGACTGGTCGGGCCCGGGGTCCTTCGTGTCGCCCTTGTGGATGATGTAGTTCAGCGGCGCGTCGGCGTTCTTCAGCGGCACCCGCCAGAAGGGCCCGAACGCGTCGGTCCCGTCCGGCGGGCGCGGCGCGCCCCACTCGGTGCCCGCGCCGTCGGCGAGCGCGTCGCCCCACAGGTGCAGGCCCCAGCCGGCGTACGCGCCGTCCGGGCGGCGGTAGTGGATCGTGGCGTACCCCTCGGCGGCGGCCCGGGAGGCGTACACGTCCGGCCTGCCCTCCACGAGCCACACCTCCCCCGTACGGGCCGGGTCGACCATCCGGTCGCCCTGGTCCTTGGTGTCGCCCCTGTGGGCGATCAGCCCGACCTCGGTGGCCCCCGGCTTCAGCTTGAGCCAGGCGAATCGGCCGAACGCGTCCTCGCCCTCGAAGGCGACGGGGGACCCCCACTCGACCGTCTGGTCGATGTCGCCCCAGGCGTGCAGCCCCCAGCCGTCGTAGTCGCCGCCCTCGCGCTTGTAGTGGACCACGAGGTGGTCGCGCTTGACCGCGCCCGGCTCCTCCTCCGCGGGCTCCGGCCCGGCCGTCGCGGTCGCCGTGGCGCCCGCGTACCGGCCCGCCGCGTCCTTGACGACGGCCTTGTACGTGAGCGGGGTGCCCTCGGGCACACCGGTCAGATCATGAAATATCCGGTAGGTGTGGCCGTTGGGGGCGTCGTCGGTGCCGAGCACCCGCCACGGGGCGTCCCCGGCCTTGACGGCGAAGGTGACCTGCGCGAACCCGTCGCCGGGCACCTCGGCGGAGATCGCCACTCTGCCGTCGCCGGCCGTGCCGCGCAGCGCCTCGCCGGGCAGCGTGAGGGAGATCTCCGGCGCACCGGCCGGAGCGGCCAGGGCCTTGTCCGCGCGGTAGACGACGGCCGACAGCGGCGGCACGGTCACGGCCAGCTTCCCGTCTGCCGCGCCGGTCAGCCGTTGCGCCCCACCGTAGACCTGCGTGAACGAGGCGCCGGGGGAGTATGTCGGGATCTGGACGGTCTTGGCCGCCGCGCCGTTGTTGAGCGCCACGACGAACTCGACCCGTTCCTTGGCGGCGATGCGGGAGAACGCGAACACGTTCCCGCTCGCCAGCCGCACGATCTGGGCGCCGTCGGCGAGCGCCGGGTAGCGGTCGCGCAGCCGGGCCAGCTCCGCGATCGAGGTGTAGAGGGGATGCGTGGTGACGAAGTTGGCGGTCGCGTGGGTGGCGGTGGTGCCGATGAGGTCGTCGTCGAGGTAGTCGGCCGTCTTCGAGGCGAACATCGGCTGCCGGGCGTCCTTGTCGCCCCCGCCGCCGGTGAAGCCCTGCTCGTCGCCGTAGTACACGACCGGCTGGCCGCGGGTCAGGTACATGAGCTGGTGGGCCAGGCGGTCGCGGGCGAGCAGGGTGGCGTCGTCGGCCGAGGGGTCGTCCTGTCCGAGGAAGTAGCCGATCCGGCCCATGTCGTGGTTGCCGAGGAACGTCGGCAGCGACGAGGCGTTGGAGTCGGCGTCGGTGAAGTAGTCGTCGGCGGCGTACAGCCTGCCGAGGCTCGCGGCGTCGCCGCCGCTCGCGTACGAGCGCGCCGCCTCCTGGAAGCCGAAGTCCAGCGTGGCGTCGAGCGTGCCGGTGGTGGTGTAGCGGCTCTCGAACGCGGGGTCGGAGCTGTAGACCTCGCCGAACATGAAGAACCTGTCGTTGCCGAGCTTGGCGGCGTAGCCGTGCAGGGCGGGCGCGAAGCGCTGCCAGAACTCCATGTTGACGTGCTTGGCGGTGTCGATCCGGAAGCCGTCGATGCCGGTCTCCTTGACCCACGTCCTGTAGATGTCGGTCATGCCCTTCACGACCTCGGGCCGCTCGGTCCACAGGTCGTCGAGGCCGGAGAAGTCGCCGTACTCGGAGCTCTCGCCGGAGAAGGTCGAGTCGCCCCGGTTGTGGTACATCGTCGGGTCGTTCAGCCAGGACGGCACCTTCGAGGGGGCCGTCACCACCGGCGTGTACGGGAACGACTCGGCGGTGACCTTCGGGAAGTCGTCGCGCAGGGCGTAGTCGCGGTCGTCGAAGGCCCGGCCGGAGGCGTCCACGTAGGGGTAGGCCGCCTTGCCGCGATAGCCGTACGTCTTCTCGGCGTAGTCGATGAGGTCGGCGGTGTGGTTGGTGATGATGTCGAAGAACACCTTCATGCCGCGCTTGTGGGCCTCCTTGACGAGGCTCTTCATCTGCGCGTTGGTGCCGAGGTGCGGGTCGATCCTGGTGAAGTCGGTGATCCAGTAGCCGTGGTAGCCGGCGCTGGCGTTCGCACCCGTGCCCTGCACGGGCCGGTTCTTGAACGACGGCGTGAGCCAGATGGCCGTGCTGCCCAGACCCTTGATGTAGTCGAGCTTCCCGATCAGGCCCGCGAGGTCGCCGCCCTGGTAGAAGCCCTTGTCCGCGGGGTCGAAGCCGGTCGTCAGGCGGTCGCCGGACAGCCCGCCCCGGTTGTTGGAGGGGTCGCCGTCGGCGAACCTGTCGGTCATCGCGAAGTACAGCCGCTCGCGGGACAGGTCCGTGCGGAGGGCGTCGCGGGCGAGCTCGGCGTCGGACGGCGCGCCGGCCGCGACGGCGCCCGCGGCCGCGCTCGCCGCGACCGTGCCTGCCGAGACCAGGGCCGACGCCGCCGGGGGAGAGGTCAGGGGGAAGGCGATGAGCGCGGCGGCGAGTGCCGCGACGGTGGACAGCGCTATGGGCACGCGCGTACGCCGGTGCTGGGGGGTCACCATGGCCCGGAAGCTACTGTCGGCCCCGGCTCCCGCAAGACTTTGCTGCAAGTTCCAGAAACATTGCAGCCATTCCGTGACCCACCCGCGTAACAGCCGTGAAACCTGTGTCCGACACTGTTGGTGTCGCACGAGAAGGAGGTGGTGGGGATGCTGCTGCGGCTGCGGGTCTCGCTCCCCGACCGGCCCGGGGTGCTCGGCCAGGTGGCGCGCGCGTTCGGGGTCATGGGCGCGGACATCCTGCAGGTCACCGTGCTGGAACGGCAGGCGGGCCGCGCGGTGGACGACTTCACCGTCTCCTGGTCGGGCGTGTTCGAGCCCGGCGAGCTGCGCGAGCGGATCGGCGTGGTCCCCGGCGCGCGGGTGGAGGCCGTGTGGCCGACCCGTGAGGTGCCCGGATCGACCCCCGACTACGACCTGCTCGGCCACGTCGCCGCGGACCCCGAACGGGCGTACGTCACCCTCGTCGACGCGGTGCCCGACCTGGTCAGCGCCGAGTGGGCGGTGGCGGTCGACTCGGCCGACGGCACGATCGTCCACGGCAGCTGGCAGGCCCCGGAGAAGGTGCCCGCGGCCGAGCTCACCCCGCTGCGCGCCTCGGCGTTCGAGGAGGGCGGGCTGCACCTGGTGAGCGTGCCGATGGACGGCGTCCACCTGGTGGTGGCCCGCTCGCAGGGGCCCGCGTTCCACCGGGCGGAGCTGGACAAGATCGTCCGCCTGGTGGCGATCGTCTCCGTGCTGGCCGGCGGCGTCAGCCGGCCGGTCTGAGGGGTGTCAGCGGCGCGGCGGGTCGATGCGGGTGCCGTCCATCGTGAACAGCATGAGCCGGGAGACGTCCACGGCGACCCGGCCGGCGTCGCCCGCGCGCCACACGGGCCGGTTGCCGAGCCTGACGATCAGGTCCGCGCGGCGGTGCGTGCCCGACTGCGAGAGCGGCGGCGGCTGCTCCTCCTCCACCGCGGCCGCGCCGTTCAGCAGGCGGCGCATCATCGACCGCGCCTTGCCGCCGCCTCCCGCGCCGTTCATCTGGCGGCGGTCCGGCGGCTCCGGCACGTTGACGGCCGGGATCCCGGCCTCCAGGTAGGCGAGCCACTCGTGGCCGTGATACTCCAGCGTCCTGACCCGGCCGAAGAAGGTCGGGCCCTCCGTCCGCTCCGGCACCGGCACCAGCCCGTCCGGCCGGATCCCCACGATGATCTGCATGCCGGTGTGCTGCGACACCGCGTACGCCCGTGGATCGGTCCAGGGCATCGTGATCTGGTGAGGGCCGAAGTCGAGCATGATGAACTGGTTCTGCGGGGTACGCACGGTCGCCGCGAGCAGGTTGAGCTGCTGGGAGTTGAGGAACGCGGCGGTGAACGCGGTCGCGGGGTCGTTGTAGACCTGCGCCGGGGTGCCGATATCCTGCAGCACGCCCCGGTTCATGATGGCGATGCGGTCGGCCAGGGTGAGGGCCTCGACCTGGTCGTGCGTCACGTAGATGGTGGTGACGCCGAGGGCGCGCACCAGCGACGAGATCTCCATGCGCAGCTCGGTGCGCATGCCGGCGTCCAGGTTGGACAGCGGCTCGTCCATCAGGAACAGCGAGGGCTGGCGCACGATCGCGCGGCCCATCGCCACGCGCTGGCGCTGACCGCCCGACAGCGTGCCCGGCCGCCGGTCGAGCGTCTCGTCGATGTGCAGCGCGCGCGACAGCTCGACGACCCGCTGCTTGACCATCGTGGGGTCGGCCTTGGCGATCTCCAGCGGGAACGACAGGTTGCCGCGCACCGTCCGGTGGGGATACAGCGCGCCGTTCTGGAAGACCATCGCGACGTCCCGGTCCCGGGGCGCGAGGTGGTTGGCGAGCTGCCCGCCCAGCCACAGGTCGCCGGAGGTGATCTCCTCCAGGCCCGCGATCATGCGCAGCAGCGTGGACTTCCCGCAGCCCGACGGCCCCAGCAGGACGAGGAGCTCACCCTCGTCCGCGCGCAGGTTCATGCGGTCGACCGCGAGGTACCCCCCCGGGTAGATCTTCGTCACGTTGTCGAGGACGACGGTGCTCATGCGCGCTCGTTCCTCCCGGGCAGGCACGCCCGGATCCCCAGCCTTCGGTGTGAATGATGAGGTAGTACATCGCGTCGCGGGCACTCGTGTCCATACGTGTCGTGAAAGATCCGGCATCTACGTGCAACTTCTCGTTACTCCTAACTTTCCCCTTGCTAAAGACGGTTGTCAGGGTCGCGCCGTGACCTCCCCGCGCCCCTCTGGGAGGCGTCAAATGTAACGAAATTGCTGAAAGTTTCTGTAAGGCCTTTCATCCCGCTCGCGCCCCTGTTACGTTCCGCTCAAATCCCCCTGAGCAAGGAGTGCGACGCAGATGAGGCGAGTCCTCACGTCCGCGGCGGTGGCCGCGGCGCTCGCTTTGGCGGTCACCGCCTGTGGCGACGGTTCCGGCGACGCCGGATCGTCCCCGGCCAAGAGCGCCGCCCCCGCCGAGGTGTCCGGCACGGTCACCTGGTGGGACACCTCGGACGCCACGACCGAGGGCCCGGTCTTCCAGGAGATCATCAAGGACTTCGAAGCCAAATATCCGAAGATCAAGGTCAACTACGTCAACGTGCCGTTCGCGGACGCGCGGGACAAGTTCAAGACCGCCGCGCAGTCCGGTTCCGGCGCGCCCGACGTCCTGCGCACCGACGTGGGCTGGGTCGCGGAGTTCGCCTCGCTCGGCTACCTCGCGCCGCTCGACGGCACCCCCGCGGTCGACAAGCCCGAGGAGTTCCTGCCCGTCCCGGCCGCCAGCGGCAAGTACAACGGCAAGACGTACGGCGTGCCGCAGGTGACGGACACCCTCGGCCTCCTGTACAACAAGGAACTACTGAAGAAGGCGGGCTACGACGAGCCTCCGGCGACGATGGCCGACCTCAAGAAGGTGGCGCTCGACGTCAAGTCGAAGACCGGAGCGGGCGGCCTCGCCCTGAACGTGGACGCCTACTTCCTGCTTCCGTTCATCTACGGCGAGGGCGGCGACTTCGTCGACGTCCAGAACAAGAAGATCACGATCTCGTCCCCGCAGAGCGTGGCGGGGGTGAAGATCGTCGAGGACCTGATCACGTCCGGCGCCGCCGTCAAGCCCGCGCTGCAGGACAGCTACACGAACGCCGAGACCGCGTTCAAGGACGGCAAGGTCGCGATGATCTTCAACGGCCCGTGGTCGAACGCCGACAACCTCGGTGGCAAGGTGTTCAAGGACAACCCGGACAACTTTGGCGTCGCCCCGGTCCCGGCCGGCTCGGCGAAGGCGGGCTCGCCGCTGGGCGGCCACGACTACACCGTGTACGCGGGCTCGAAGAACCTGGACGCGTCCTACCTGTTCGTCCAGTTCATGGACAGCGCGGAGAGCCAGGCGAAGATCGCCGGCAAGCTCGGCCTGCTGCCGACCCGCCAGCCCGCCTACAGCGCCTCCGAGGCCACGGCCAACCCGAAGATCGCCCAGTGGCAGAAGCCGATGGAGACGGCCGTCGAGCGTCCGTGGATCCCCGAGGCCGCCTCGCTGTTCCAGCCGCTGGTCGAGGGCTACCAGAAGCTCGCCGGCGGGCAGACGACGACCGAGCCCATGCTCAAGGACGTCGCCACCGCCTACCAGGGCATCCTCAAGGGCTGGAGCCTGTAGGACATGACGGCTGACGTCGTCGCGACGAGAAGGGCCGCGCCCCGTTCCGGGGCGCGGCGCCTCCTGTCGCGTCACTGGTACGCCTGGGCGATGATCGCGCCGGTCGTCATCGTGATGCTGGTGCTGGTCGGCTACCCGCTCGTGCGAGGCGTGTACCTGTCGCTCACCGACGCGACCGAGGGCAACATGGGCCGCACGATCGGGATGAACGTCATCCCGTCCACGTACGAGTTCGTGGGCCTGAAGAACTACGCCGACATCCTCACGTCCTCGGAGTTCCTCGGCCGGCTGACCTGGACGGTCGTGTGGACCGTGGTGTGCGTCGCCCTGCACGTGAGCATCGGCCTCGGCCTGGCGATGCTGCTGAACCGGCCCATGCGGCTGCGGTCGCTCTACCGCATCCTGCTCGTCCTGCCCTGGGCCGTGCCGGCCTTCGTGTCCGCCTTCATCTGGCGCTACCTGCTGAACGGCGAGTTCGGCGTGGTCAACGCCATGCTGCGGGCCGCCGGGTTCGCCGGGATCAGCTGGCTGGACGACCCGTTCTGGGCCAAGGTCTCGGTGATCGCCTGCAACGTGTGGCTGGGCGTGCCGTTCATGATGCTCGCGCTGCTCGGCGGCCTGCAGGCCATCCCGCGCGAGTTGCACGAGGCCGCCGAGGTGGACGGCGCCACGCCCTGGCAGCGCTTCCGGCACATCACGCTGCCGGGCCTGCGCCCGGTGTCGAGCACGGTCGTCCTGCTCGGCACGATCTGGACGTTCAACCAGTTCCCGGTCATCTTCCTGCTGACCAAGGGAGGACCGGGCGGAGCCACGGAGATCCTCGTGACGTACGCCTACCGCCAGGCGTTCGAGGGCATCAGGAACTACTCGGGCTCCGCCGCCTGGGGCATGGTGATCCTCGCGCTGCTCGTCGTCATGGCCACGGTCTATCGGCGCGCGCTCAGGCAGCAGGGGGAGGCATGGTGAGCCGGGCCGCTCCCGCCCCCGCCTGGAGCCGCGACAGGCGCAGCCCCGGCAAGTCGATCGCCCTGCACCTCACGCTGATCGCGGCGAGCATCGTGTCGGTGTTCCCGGTCGCGTGGCTGGTGCTGACCTCGCTCAAGCCGCGGACGGTCATCGAGACCGCCTCGGTCGCGCCGATCGACCACCCCACGTTCGCCAACTACACGCAGGTCCTGGGGGAGACCAGGTTCCTGACGTGGGCCGCCAACTCCGTCGTCGTCTCGCTCATCACGGCCGTGCTCGGCGTGCTGCTGTCGGCCACCACCGGCTACGCGGTCAGCCGCTTCCGCTTCCCCGGCTTCCGCTCGGTGATGTGGATGCTGCTGATCACGCAGATGTTCCCCGTGGCGATCCTGATCGTGCCGATCTACAACCTGATGGCCGGGCTCGGGCTGATCAACCAGTTCCCGTCCCTCGTCATCGCCTACCTCACCTCCACCGTGCCGTTCTGCGCGTGGATGATGAAGGGCTACTTCGACACCGTCCCCACCTCGATCGACGAGGCGGGCCGGGTGGACGGCCTGACCCCCTTCGGCACGTTCTGGCGGCTCATCCTGCCGCTGGCCAAGCCCGGCCTGGCCGTGGCCGCGTTCTACTCGTTCATCACCGCCTGGGCGGAGGTCGCGTACGCGACCGCGTTCATGACGGGCGACGACAAGTACACGCTCGCGGTCGGCCTGAGCCAGTTCGTCGGCCAGCACAAGGCGGAGTGGGGCCTGCTGACGGCCTCGTCGGTGCTGATCGCCATCCCGGCGGCCGTCGTCTTCCTGCTCGTCCAGCGCCACCTCGTCACCGGCCTGACGGCCGGCGCGACGAAGGCGTGACCCTATATGAGAATCGGGGGATCCCAATGACCGAACTCGCCGTCCAGCCGTCCGCGGTCGCGACCCGGTGGTGGCGCGACGCGGTGATCTACCAGGTGTACGTCCGCAGCTTCGCGGACGGCAACGGCGACGGGATCGGCGACCTGCTCGGCGTGCGCAGCCGCCTGCGCTACCTGTCCGACCTCGGCGTGGACGCGATCTGGCTGACGCCGTTCTACCCCTCGCCGATGGCCGACTTCGGGTACGACGTGGCCGACTACCGCGACGTCGACCCGATCTTCGGCTCGCTCGCGGACGCCCAGGCGCTGATCGCGGACGCCCACCGGCTAGGCCTGCGGATCATCGTGGACGTGGTGCCCAACCACACCTCCGACCGCCACCCCTGGTTCGAGGCGGCGCTGCGGGCCGGGCCGGGCAGCCCGGAGCGGGAGCGCTACATCTTCCGCGAGGGCAAGGGCGCGGCGGGCGAGCTTCCGCCCAACGACTGGGAGTCGATCTTCGGCGGGCCCGCCTGGACCCGCGTCGCGGACGGCCAGTGGTACCTGCACCTGTTCGCGCCCGAGCAGCCGGACCTCAACTGGGAGCATCCGGAGGTGCACCAGGAGTTCGCCGACGTGCTGCGGTTCTGGCTCGACCTCGGCGTGGACGGCTTCCGCATCGACGTGGCGCACGGCATGGTCAAGGCGCCCGGCCTGCCCGACGTGGGCGCCCGGGGCCAGGCCGAGATGATCGGCGCGCAGGTCGTGCCGTTCTTCGACCAGGACGGCGTGCACGAGATCCACCGGGCCTGGCGCCGCATCCTCGACTCCTACGAGGGCGAGCGGATCGGCGTGGCCGAGGCGTGGGCGCCCTCGCCCGAGCGGCTGGCCAACTACGTCCGGCCGGACGAGCTGCACCAGGCGTTCAACTTCCACTTCCTCAAGACGCCCTGGGACGCGACGCGCTTCCGCGAGGTCATCGACGAGTCGGTGCGCACGTCGGCGCTCGTGGGCGCGCCCCCGACCTGGGTGCTGTCGAACCACGACGTCAAGCGGCACGTCACCCGCTACGGCGGCGGCGAGCGCGGCCTGCGCAGGGCGCGGGCGGCGGCGCTGCTCATGCTGGCTCTGCCCGGCTCGGCCTACGTCTACCAGGGCGAGGAGCTGGGACTGCCCGAGGTGCTCGACCTGCCCGAGCAGTACCTGCAGGATCCGCAGCGGCTGCGCGACCCCGACAGCGGGCGCGACGGCTGCCGGGTGCCGCTCCCGTGGACCGCCGCGGGCGAGCCGCCGTACGGCTTCACACCGCCGGGCATCTACGAGAGCTGGCTGCCGATGCCGGCCGACTGGCGCGACCTGTCGGTGGAGGCCCAACTGCGGGACGGCGCGTCGATGCTCAGCCTCTACCGGACCGCCCTCGCCCTCAGGCGCGAGCACCCGGATCTGGGCGACGGCACGCTGACCTGGATCGACAGCCCGGCCGGCACGCTGGCGTTCCGGCGCGGGGACTCGTTCGCCTGCGTGCTCAACATGACGCCGGAGTGGGTGGAGATCGAGCCGGGCCAGGGGTACGGCGACCTGCTGCTGGCCAGCGGAGGACCGGAGGCCGCCGGTGACGTCGTCCGGCTCGCTCCCGACTCCGCCACCTGGTGGACCGCGAGAGATGTCTAAAGTAATGCTCATGAACAACACACGGCTCGCCGACATCGCCGCCCAGGCCGGAGTCAGCGAGGCGACGGTGAGCCGTGTGCTCAACGGCAAGGCGGGGGTCTCCCCGGCCACCCGCCAGGCCGTGCTCACCGCCCTCGACCTGATGGGCTACGAGCGGCCGCAGCGGCTGCGCCAGCGCAGCAACGGCCTGATCGGCCTGGTGATCCCGGAGCTCGGCAACCCGATCTTCCCGGCGTTCGCGCAGGCGATGGAGAAGTCGCTGATCCAGCACGGCTACACGCCGATCCTGTGCACGCAGGAGCCCGGCGGCGCCCCCGAGGACGAGTTCACCGAGATGCTCCTCGACCGGGGGCTGCCGATCGTGCTCGTCGACGGCTACAACGAGGGCATTCCCGCGCCGTTCATCTCGCCCGACGACCGGCTCGCCGCGCGCCTGGCCGTGCAGCATCTGGTGGACCTCGGGCACGAGCGCATCGGCCTCGCGCTGGGGCAGCGGCGCTTCGTCCCGGTCATCCGCAAGATCGAGGGCTTCCGCCAGGCGATGGCGCAGCTGCTCGGCCCGGCCGACGTCGACGACCTCATCCAGCACTCGCTGTTCTCCGTCGAGGGCGGGCAGGCGCCGCCGCGGCGCTGCTCGACCGCGGCTGCACCGGGATCTTCTGCGCGAGCGACCTCATGGCGCTCGGCGCGATCCGCGCCGCCCGCGAGCGCGGGCTGTCGGTGCCGGGGGACGTGTCGGTCGTCGGGTTCGACGACTCGCCGCTGATGGCGTTCACCGACCCGCCGCTGACGACCGTGCGCAAGCCGATCGGCGCGATGGCGGCCGCCGCCGTCGAGACCCTGCTGGAGGAGATCGGCGGCACCCCGGCCAAGCACGTCGAGCTGATCTACCAGCCCGAGCTCGTGGTGCGCGGCTCCACCAGCTCGGGCCCGCTCGTCAACCGCTGAGCCCTGCCGTCAGCCCCGCCGCCCGCCGCCGCGGGAAGCGCGGGCGCGGTCGCGCGTACCCGCGAGGCCGGTCCCGGCATGCCCGCACCGGCCTGATCGCCCTGAGCCCCGTTCCGGCGGATGCGCGAGGTCACCGCGCCGGATTCCCCTGACGTCCTCTGGAGCGTTGCGAATGACCGATCACCCCCTTGACGTCCTGGTCGTCGGCGGCGCCGGCGTCGACACGACCGTCTACGTGCCCGAACTGCCCCTGCCGTACGCCGACACCTACGCCGTGCCGCCCGTCGTGGACAGGATCGGGAACACCGGCGCGGGGGTCGCGCTCGGCTGCCACGCCCTCGGCCTGCGCGTGAAGTTCGTCGACCTGATCGGCGACGACCCGCAGGGCGCGCTGATCCGCGACCACCTCGCCGCCCGCGGCGTGGACTTCGCCCACGCCCTGTCGGAGGCGGGCACCCGCCGCAGCGTCCTGCTCGTGGACTCGGACGGCAGGCGTCTTTCGCTCTTCGACCCCAGGGTCGTCCCCGGCCAGCGGATGCCCCGCGACCTCTACCTGCCGGCCCTGCGTTCGGCCCGGCACGTCCACGTCTCGATCGTGGATTTCGCCCGGCACGTGTACGCCGACATCCCGGACGGCACGACGGTCTCGACCGACCTGCACGACTGGGACGGCGAGAACCCGCACCACGAGGACTTCGCCTACTCCTCCGACGTGGTCTTCCTGTCCGCGGCCAAGCTCGGCGGGCGGCGCGAGGAGGTCATGCGGGCGATCGCGCAGCGGGGCCGCGCGTCGGTGGTCGTGTGCACGGCCGGGGCCGAGGGCTGCCACGTGCTGGCCGAAGGAAAGGTCCGCGGCTTCCCGGCCGAACCGCCGCCCGGCCCCGTGGCCGACAGCAACGGCGCCGGCGACGCGTTCGTGTCCGGTTTCCTGTACGGCCGCCTGGCCGGCCGGCCCCTGGAGGAGTGCGTACGGCTGGGCGCCGTGGCCGGGGCGCACGCGTGCACCTCGGAGGGCACTCACGAGAACCCGATCGGCCTGGACGCCCTGCTGGGCGCGGTGTCGTGATACTGGGCGCCGTGTCGTGAGGCGACGCCGGGCCCGCCACCGCAGGTGAGCGGTCGCGGGCCCGGCACCCATGGACGTGCCCGGGTCGCGGACACGAGCATGGCCACCGGCTCCGCCGAGGGAGGAAGGACGGACCGGCGAGCTGGAAAACTCAGGAGGTGCTCAAGGGCACTTGCGGGGCGGGAGCGCTCAGGGGCACAGCGCCGCCGGCGCTCATGGACACAGCGCGGCGGCCTCGGACGCGAGCTTCTCGATCCTGGCGAAGTCGCCCGCCGCCACCAGGCTGCGCGGCGTGAGCCAGCTTCCGCCGACGCAGCCGACGTTCGGCAGGGCGAGATAGGCCGGGGCGTTCGACGGGGTGATCCCGCCCGTGGGGCAGAACCGCACGTCGGGCAGCGGGCCGTTCAGCGACTTGAGGTAGGCGACGCCGCCGGCCGGCTCGGCCGGGAAGAACTTCAGCTCGCGCACGCCGCGCTCGGCCAGCGTCATCGCCTCGGTGGCCGTGGCGACGCCCGGCAGGAACGGCACGCCCGCGGCGAGCATGGCCGCGAGCAGGCCGGGCGTGGTGCCGGGGGAGACGAGGAAGCGGGCGCCGGCCCCGGTCGCGGCCTCCACGTCCTCGGGCGAGCGCACGGTGCCCGCGCCGATCACGGCCTCCGGCACCTCGGCGGCGATCCGCCGGATCGCGTCGAGGGCGGCCGGGGTGCGCAGCGTGACCTCGATGACCGGCAGCCCGCCCGCCACCAGAGCCCGGGCGAGGGGGACGGCGCTCTCGGCGTCGTCGAGGACGACCACCGGGACGACCGGCGCGAGGTCGAGAAGGTTGCTCATACAAACTCCACATCGGGGTTTCGTTGGGCGAGCCAGGCGGCCGCACCCGTCAGCGCGGGTTGCTCGGCGATGATCAGAACGGTGGCGATCGCGGCGGCGTACTCCGTCAGCGCCGGCGCGGTCGTCTCGAACCGGGCCCGGAACGCGCTGCCGGGGATCCGCGAGACCAGGCGGGGCAGCACGCCGCCGCCCAGGTAGACCCCGCCCCGCGCGCCCAGGGTGAGCGCCACGGCGCCGGCGAAGCCGCCGAGCAGGGCGAGGAAGACCTCCACGGTCTCGGCGCACAGCGGGTCGTCCGAGGAGGTGATCTGCGCCGCCGTGCGGGCCTCTGGCGTGACGCCGCGCACGAGCGCGAGCCCACGGTGCAGGCGCGGCAGCCCGGTGCCCGACAGCAGGTGCTCGGCGTCCACGTACGGCAGGCCGTCCGCGCGCAGCGCCCTGACGATCTCCATCTCCAGGTCCGTGACGGCGGGGACCGCCACGTGCCCGCCCTCGCCGGGCACCGGCTGCCAGCCCTCCCGTACGGGGACAAGACCGGCCACGCCGAGCCCGGTGCCGGGTCCGAGAACGGCCTTCGTCAGGCCGGCGGTCGGCGGCGGGCCGCCGAGCGGCACGAGGTCGTCCCCCGCCAGATGCGGCAGCGAGATCGCCAGCGCCTCGAAGTCGTTGAGCAGCACCGTACGCGGGATGCCGAGCTCCTCCACGGATCCCGACCATCCCGCGTTCGTCAGCCGGTACCGGTCTCTGTCGACCGGACCGGCGATCGCCAGGCACGCGGCCCCCGGCCGAACTCCGCCCGCATGGTCTGCGAGATAGGCGGCTACGGCATCGGCAAGGCCGAGATGCTGGGAAACGTCGAGTACGGCTACCGCCTCCGGCTGCCCTCCGGGCCGGGTCACCAAACCGAACCTGGCGTTGGTTCCGCCGATGTCCGCGACCAGCCAGGGAAGGCTCACGCGGCACCTCCGAAGACGCTCGCCCCGCGCTCGGCCGGGCCGACCGAGCGGCGGAAGGAGGCGAACAGCTCACGGCCGGTGCCGGCCCACTGCTCGTCGGTCAGCGGCGCGCCCTGCGGCGTGCGCCCGGTGAGGTCGGCGAGCACGGTGAGGGTCCCGGCGGCCGAGTCGAGGCGGATCACGTCGCCGTCCCGCAGCAGCGCGATCGGCCCGCCGTCGGCGGCCTCGGGAGACAGGTGGATCGCCGCGGGGACCTTCCCCGAGGCGCCGGACATGCGGCCGTCGGTGACGATGGCCACCTTCTGGCCGCGGTCGAGCAGGACGGCCAGCGGCGGCGTGAGCTTGTGCAGCTCCGGCATGCCGTTGGCCCGGGGGCCCTGGTAGCGGACCACCGCGACGAAGTCCTGCCCGTCGAGCTCGCCCCGCTCGAACGCGGCGAGCAGGTCGAGCTGGTCGTCGAACACCTTGGCGGGGGCCTCGATCACCAGGTGCTCGGGCTTGACGGCGGAGACCTTGCTCACCGCCCGGCCCAGGTTGCCCGACAGCATGTGGATGCCCCCGTCGGGGGAGAACGGCTCGGCGACCGGCCGCAGGACCTCGGTGTCGGCGCTGGGCTCGGTCCGCTCCTCCCAGGCCAGCCCGCCCTCCTTGAGAGCGGGGGCGGACCGGTAGAGGCCGAGGCCGCGCCCGGCGACCGTGAGCACGTCCTCGTGGAGCAGCCCGGCGTCCAGCAGGTCGCCGATGAACACCGCCATGCCGCCCGCGGCCTGGAAGTGGTTCACGTCCGCCTGGCCGTTGGGGTACATGCGGGTGATCAGCGGCACGACCTTGGACAGGGCCGCCATGTCGTCCCAGGTCAGCTCGATGCCGGCGGCCGCCGCCATGGCGACCAGGTGCATCGTGTGGTTGGTGGAGCCGCCGGAGGCGAGCAGCGCGACGACCGCGTTGACGATCGCCTTCTCGTCCACGACCTCGGCGACGGGGGTGTACTCCTCGCCGTGCGGGGTGATCTCGACCGCCCGCCGCGCCGCCGCCGCGGTCAGCGCGTGCCGCAGCTCGGTGTGCGGGTTGACGAACGTCGCCCCCGGCAGGTGGAGGCCCATGACCTCCATGAGGAGCTGGTTGGAGTTGGCGGTGCCGTAGAACGTGCAGGTGCCGGGGGAGTGGTAGGACGCCGCCTCGGCGTCGAGCATCTCCAGGCGGCCGATCTTGCCCTCGGCGAAGGCCTGCCGCGCCCTGGCCTTGACCTTGTTCGGCAGGCCGGAGGTCATCGGCCCGGCGGGGACGAATATCGCCGGTAGGTGCCCGAAGCGTAAGGCGCCGATGAGCAGTCCCGGAACGATCTTGTCGCAGACCCCGAGCAGCAGGGCCGCGTCGAACATGTCGTGCGACAGCGCGATCGCGGTCGCCATCGCGATCACGTCGCGGCTGTAGAGCGACAACTCCATGCCCGCCCGGCCCTGGGTGATGCCGTCGCACATCGCGGGCACGCCGCCCGCCACCTGCGCCACGCCGCCCGCCTCCCGGACCGCCCGCTTCAGCTCCGGCGGGTAGGTCTCGTACGGCTGGTGCGCCGACAGCATGTCGTTGTACGACGTCACGATGGCCACGCCGGGCTTCGCCGTACCGCGCAGGTCGAGCTTGTCCTCGGCAGGCGCGGCGGCGAAGCCGTGGGCCAGGTTGGCGCAGCCGAGCCGCCCCCGGGCCGGCCCCCGCTCACGCAGCTCGGCCCCGGCACGGCGCACCCGCTCCAGGTAGGCCCTGCGGCTTTCCCGGCTGCGCGCGGCCACGCGCTCGGTGACCTCGGTGATAACGGGGTTCGTCACGGAAGGTCCTCCTCCTGCCGGGGCCGCCGCGAGGCGGGGTCCAACTCGCCCCGGGACCTTCGTCCCGGGACGTGCGCCCGGCGGCACGTCCGGCCCCCGATCCGTTGATCGGGCACCAGGTGTCGATCAGGCACGGATGGGACAGTATCGGGAAGTTATGCAACTTTTCAAGCCCACTTATGTAACTCGAAATGAATAAGTCATTGAACTTCGGTGAGCTTCTGTGCTTCACTTACGCTCGATGTCACGTTTAGCCACCACCGGCGAGGTCCTCCAGCTCATCCGGAGCGGGGAGGCGGTGACGCGCGCCGACATCGGCCGCGTGACGGGCCTGTCCCGCCCGGCCGTCGCGCACCGCGTCGCCGACCTGCTCCAGCGCGGGCTGATCGTGGAGGACGCCGAGGGGCCGTCCACCGGGGGCCGCCCGCCCGTACGGCTGCGTTTCGCCGCCTCCGGGGGAGTCGTCCCGGTGGCCTCGCTCGGCGCCCGCCGCACCCAGATCGCGCTGTGCGACCTCGCGGGCGAGGTGCTGCAGCGCACCGACCTGGACATCGACGTCGAGGAGGGGCCGGGCGTCGTCCTGCCCCTGCTCATGGACACGTGGGAGAAGCTGCTCGACGGACGGGACGACGTCGTCGGCATCGGGCTGGGCGTGCCGGCGACCGTGGAGTTCGCCGCCGGACGGGTCGAGAGCGCCCGCGTGATGGCGAGCTGGACCGGCGTGGTGATCCCGCCGATCATCGCCGAGCGGTTCCGCGTGCCGGTGCTCGTGGACAACGACGTGAACGTCATCGCGATGGGCGAGCACCGGGTCGTCTACGCCTCCGAACTCGACGACCTGCTGTTCGTGAAGGTCTCCACCCGCATCGGCGCGGGCGTGATCTCCGGCGGCGGCATCCTGCGCGGCGCGCTCGGCGCGGCCGGGGAGATCGGGCACATCCCCGTGCGGGACGGCGGGGGCGTGCTGTGCCGCTGCGGGAACCTCGACTGCGTCGACTCGGTCGCCAGCGGCACCGCGATCCTGCGCGACCTGAGGGCCAAGGGCCGCGACGTGATGTCGCTCGCCGACGTGACCGCCCTGGTCCGGGCCGGCGACGCGGAGACCATGGCCGTGGTGCGGCAGGCCGGCCGCTGGCTCGGCGAGGTCATCTCGGGCGCGGTCAACCTGCTCAACCCCGCCGTCGTGGTCCTCGGCGGCGACGTCGCCGAGATGTTCCAGCCGCTGGTGTCCGGCGTGCGCGAGGTCGTCTACCGCCGCTCCACCCAGCTCGCCACCCGCAGCCTGCGCATCGAGCGCAGCCGCCTCGGGCCCGGCGCGGGCATCACCGGCTGCGCCCTCATGGTCCTCGACCACGTCCTGTCGGCCCAGGCCGTCGACGCCGCCGCCCGCTGAAGTCCGCCCCCGCGGGGGCGCAGCGGCGTCGCCGGACACGCCTCCGGGGGCGCGGCGGTGCACGGCGCGGTCAGGGGCGGAGAGGCGCCAGGTCGACGTGCCCTAGGCGTCCGGGATCACTGATCAGCTCGATCACGGCGATCTTGCCGTGGTCGAAGGTGAAACCGAGTGCTCCGATGAGGCGTCCTTGCGGGACGATCGCGAGACCCACGGTCCCGTCCACCAGCGCGGGCCGTACGAACCTGGCGGCGCGCGAGTAGGTGAGCGCGTGGGCGCCCACGGCCCGCGCACCCCGCACCAGCTCTGCGCCGCCGTCGCGGAGGAGGACATCGGGATCGAGTACGGCGAGGAGCCCGTCGAAGTCACCGTGCCGCAGCGCTGAGAGGAAGGCCTGGACGACCTGCCGCTGGCGGATGATGTCCACCTGCCGGGGCGGGGTCGCGCCCACGACCCGTCTGCGGGCGCGGCTGGTGAGCTGACGGGTGGCGGCCGGGGACCTTTCGAGGATGGCGGCGATCTCGTCGAAGGGCACGGCGAAGACGTCGTGCAGGACGAAGGCGAGCCGCTCGGCGGGGGCGAGGCTGTCGAGCACGACCATCAGCGCGGGACCGATCGAGTCGGCCAGCAGGGCTTCGGCTTCGGGATCGCCGGCGTCATGGCCTCCGGCGGAGGGCTCGGCAGTGGTGTCAGTGAGGGGCTCCTCGCGGCGATTCCGGCGGGCGCGCAGCATCTTGAGGCACTCCCGGGCGACGACGGTGGTCAGCCATCCGGCGAGGTTGGCCACCTCGGCGGTGTCGGCGCCGCTGAGACGCAGCCATGCGTTCTGCACCGCGTCGTCCGCTTCCGTGTGCGAGCCCAGCATCCGGTAGGCGACCGCCCGCAGATGGGGCCGCTGCTCCTCGAAGAGCACTGCCAGCCCGGCCTCGTCCATCGGTCACATCCTTCCGCCGTCGGGGTTCATGGCGATGAACCCGGAGCCCGCTCGGATGTGACAAGGAGCATCTCATGGAACCGACCTCGGGCAGCACCAGGCGCAGCGCGCACGTGCGAGCGGCCGGCTACTGGATGGCCACCGCAGCGGTAACGGCCGAACTGGCGGTCGGCGGCATCTGGGACATCGCGCGGATCCCGCAGGTCCGCGACCTGGTGACACATCTGGGCTATCCGCCCTACTTCCTGGTGCTGCTGGGGACCTGGAAGGTGCTGGGCGCGATCGCCCTGCTCGTCCCGCGTCGCGCGCTGGTCAAGGAATGGGCCTACGCGGGCGCCTTCTACACCTACACCGGGGCTGTCTTCTCCCACCTGACCACCGGGTACGCCCTCGGCGAGGTGTGGGTGCTCGCCATCCTGACCGCACTGACCGCGCTGTCCTGGGCGCTGAGGCCCCCCAGCCGCCGTACGCGCCGCCTCGCCGTGCGGTGACGGCCGGCGCGACGTGAGCGGATCGAACACCGAGCACCGGAGCGCTCCAGGCCGACGGGGAACGGATATGTCGGGCGGTGGCACTAGGCTCTTGCCGATCTTCCATGGCCCCCCAGGAGTCCTTCGTGCGTGAACGTGTCCGCCGCCTGATCGAGTCGCGGCGGTTCCAGCAGGCGATCACCGTGGTGATCCTCTTCAATGCGGCCACGCTGGGCGTCGAGACCTCCGCCGAGGCGGTCGCCCGTTACGGCACGGAACTGCACGTCGCCGACCACGTCGCCCTGTACGTCTTCGTGGCGGAGATTCTCGCCAAGATCTACGTCTACGGGTGGCGGTTCCTCCGCGACGCCTGGAACGTCTTCGACCTGCTGATCATCGGCTTCTCGTTCCTGCCCACCGCGGGCGGCCTGTCGGTGCTGCGAGCCCTGCGCGTCCTGCGGGCGCTGCGGCTGATCTCGGTGGTGCCGTCGCTGCGCCGGGTGGTCTCCGCGCTGCTCACCGCCATTCCCGGGATGACCTCGATCGTCGTCCTGCTCGGCCTCGTCCTGTACGTCGCCGCCGTCATGGGCACCAAGCTGTACGGCGCCGCCGCGCCCGAGTACTTCGGCGACCTGCCCACCTCGCTGTACACGCTGTTCCAGGTCATGACGGGGGACGGCTGGTCGGATATCAACCGCGAGTTGATGGAGAGCCATCCCTCGTCGTGGATCTACTTCGTCGTGTTCGTGCTGGTCTGCACGTTCGTCGTGCTGAACCTCTTCATCGCGGTCGTGGTGAGCGCGATGGAGGAGGAGGCGAGGGACGACCGCTCGACGCTCGCCGAGCTGTCGGCCCTGCGCGAGGAGATCAGGGGGCTGCGCGAGAGCCTGGGCGAACGGGTGCCCTCCTGACGTCAGGAACCTGATCGCCCATGATCGTCGCTTGCTAGACTCCGCCGCATGCGGCTTCCGACGGACGCTGAGATCCGCGCACTGCACGCGAGACACGCGCCCACGGAGGAGGCGTTCGAGCTCGTGCACACCCACTGCGAGATCGTCTGCGCGATCGCCCTGCGACTGGCCGACCGTGCCGGACTCGACGTCGACGCCGAGTTGGTGCGGGCCGGAAGCCTGCTGCACGACATCGGGGTCTACCTGCTCTACGACGAGGACGGACGGCTCGACCACGCCGGTTACGTGCGCCACGGAATCCTCGGCCACGAACTGCTCCGCGGGGAGGGCTTACCCGAGATCCTGTGCCGGTTCTGCTCTCACCACACGGGTGTGGGGATCAGCCGGGAGGACGTGCTGCGACAGGGCCTGCCGCTGCCTCCCCGCGACTATCTCGCGGAGTCGGCCGAGGAAGAGCTCGTGATGTTCGCGGACAAGTTCCACAGCAAGACCGACCCGCCGAGATTCGTCACCGCCGGCGCGTACGCGGCACACGTCCGCCGGTACGGCGAGGACAAGGCCGAGACGTTCGCGTCGATGTGCGCCGCCTTCGGCGTCCCCGACCTGCGGCCGCTCGCCACCGCGTACGGGCACGAGATCATGTGACCGGCGAGCGGCGTGAGCCGCGAGGGCTACGGCGTCAGCACGATTCTGCCGAACACCTCGCCGGCGTCCATCTTCCGGTGCGCCGACACGGCCTGCTCCAACGGCAGCACCTCGTGCACCACCGTGCGCAGCGCGCCGCGACCCGCGGCGGCGAACTGCTCGATCCGCACGGCACGCCGAGCGGGTCCGGCCACCGTGTCGGCGCTGAAGGTGGCGAACGACATCGACTTCCGGAACGCCGCCATCATCGTCGTGCCGAAGTCCGCCGGCGGCTGGCCTCCGACCGCGCCGACGGCCACCAGGCGGCCGTTGGGGTTGAGCTTGTCGAAGAAGGACGGCATGTCCGGGCCGGCGACGACGTCGATGATGACGTCGTAGCCCGTGGGAGCCTCCTCGCCTCCCTCGCCGGAGCGGTCCAGCACGTGGGTCGCGCCGAGCGTGCGCAGGCGCTCGCCGCGCTCGGCCGACGACGTCGTGACCGCCACCGCGCCGGCACCGCCACGAGCCGCGAGCTGGACCGTCATGATCCCGATGCTGCCGGCCGCGCCGCGCACCAGCACCGACTCGCCGGGAGCGAAGTGGGCATGGGAAAGGCCGAAGTGGGCCACCACACCGGAGTTCCCGAGCGTCACCGCGTGGACGGCGGACAGGTTCGCGGGGAGAGGAAGGATCTCCTCGACCGGAGCGATCGCCTGTTCGACGTAGCCGCCGCCCACGCCGGTGAACGCCCACACCCGCTGCCCGATCCATGAGGTGTCGACGTCGTCGCCGACGGCGGTCACGGTGCCCGCCACCTCGCTGCCGGGGATGTGCCCTTCCGCGAAACCGTAGGCGGCCAGAGCACCGCTCCGGATCACGGCGTCCACGCCGCCGACGCCGATCGCCTCGGTGGCGATCAGCACCTGTCCGGCGGCGGGAGCCGGGGCGGGGAGGTCGATGACCGCCAAACCTTCGGGACTTCCGAACGCCTGGATCACCACTGCTTTCAAGGTCGTCTCCACATTCCTGGATCGATCGGCACTGCCTCGGGACCGTAACGGACACCACCGTCCGTTTGGCTAAAGTGAGAGCGGTGACCGGTCGTTTGCCTCACAACCTGCGTTCCGACGCCCTGGACAACCGTGAGCGCATCCTCGACGCGGCTCGCGCGCTGTTCGCCGCCGAGGGTCTGGACGTCTCGATGCGGGAGATCGCCCGGCACGCCGGAGTCGGTCCCGCCACCCTGTATCGCCGTTTCCCGACCAAGCAGGTGCTGGTCACCGAGGCCTTCACGGACGAGATGCGCGCGTGCCACGCCATCGTCGACGAGGGGCGTGCCGACCCGGATCCGTGGCGCGGTTTCTGCCTCGTGATCGAGAAGATCTGCGAACTGCACGCACGCAACCGAGGCTTCACCGAAGCCTTCATGTCGGCCCACCCCAAGGAGGTGGATCTCGCGGCGAGCCGTGAGCAGACGCTGAACGCGATCGCCGAACTCGCCCGCCGGGCCAGGAAGACGGGTCACCTACGCGCCGACTTCGTCCTCGACGACCTGATCCTCATGCTCACGGCCCACAGGGGCATCCGCGCCACATCGGCGGCCGCCCGGGTCGCGGCGTCCCGGCGCTTCGCCGCGCTCGTGATCCAGGCGTTCCAAGCCTTCCCGGAGCGCTCACCGCTACCGGAGGGGGCGCGGCCGGCATCCTGAAGGCGGCCCCTGGCTAGGTCCTCGCCAGCAGCCGGTCGATCTGGGCCTCCAGCGGGGGCGCGCCGAGGCGGTTGTCGACCTCGTCGTACGGCACGGCGGGCGGTTCGTCGACGCGGATGGCGCGCAGGTATTCGGCGAACCTCTCCAGCTTCTGCCCGTCCCTGGCGAGGCCCCGGTGGATCAGCCGCTCACGCAGTGTGGGGCCGTCGGAGCGGATCCAGACCAGACGCACCTCGGGCCCGCCCAGCGCGTCCACCCACGCGTGCCAGAGCGCCGCGTCGTGCACCTGGGAGGTGAAGGGCCCGCCGAGCATCACCGGGCAGCCGTGGGAGCGGATCTCCCTGGCCGTCGCCGTCATGCCGGCGTACTCGTGCCGCTTGACGTGCTCGTCGTACCACGGCCCCTCACGCTCGCCCGGCGGCCTGCCGTACGCGGCGAGCGTGGCCTCGACGAAGCCGCCGTACATCGTGTCCTTGTCCAGCAGGGCGGGCACGGGGTCGAGGCGGGCCAGCAGCAGGTCGCAGACGGTCGACTTGCCCGCGCCCGGCGGACCGGACACCACCCAGAGGGGAGCGGTCATCGCGGCGGGCCGTAGGGCTCGATGGGCGGATCGGAGTAGGGCCCGCCGTCCGCCGTCCCCGCGCCCGAGTCGCCGACGCGCCGCCCGGCTTCCTCCGTCACCCGCAGGACGTACAGGTTCCTGCCGGGATCGACCGGCACCAGGCCGTACGCGGTGTCGACCTCGTCCTCGGCGAGGCCGAGCCGCCGCATCGCGTCCTCCAGCGTCGCGGGCGCGGTGAGCCGCACGGTGATGAGCACCTCGGCCACCGGCCCCGCCTCCCCCTGCTGGACGTCCGCGGCGCTGTGCTTTCAGGCCGCTTTCGCGGCGCTGCGCTTTCAGGCCGCCTTCGCGGCTCGGCGGCGCAGCGCGGCGATGATGCCGGCGGCGTCCACCACGCCGTACCCGTAGTCGTGGTCATACCCTACGGCACTGCGATCATCGGCCGTCCGGCGGAGCAGGGTCCGGAGCTGGGCCGGCGGCAGCACCGTCGAGGGCCAGCGGGAGCGGACGGCGGCGACCAGCCCGGCCGCGACGGGACAGGCCGCCGAGGTGCCCGAGTCGGGCTCGCCGTCACCGAGCGCGCCCGAGCCGGCGAAGTGCGTGTAGGCGCAGACGTCCGGCTTGCGCGCGGCCAGCCGCCCGGGGCCCTGCGAGGAGTAGCCCACCCGCGTGCCCGTCGTGTCGATCCCGCCGATCGACAGCGCGCGGGGATGGGAGTTGGCCCCGACGATGGGCCGGTCGGGGTAGGCGCACCTGCTGTCGCGGCACTGCGTCCCGCAGTTGCCCGCGGCGAACAGGATGTCCGCCCCCGCCTCGGCCAGGCTGCCGACGATCAGGTTGAACGGATGGGCCGGGTTGTCGGAGTAGTTGCCGGGGTGCCCGGGCGGGAAGTCCCAGCGCGGGGAGAACGACCCCCAGCTGTTGGTCACCACGAGCGCCCGCGACTCGGCCGGCTGCGCGTCGAGGACCTCGCGCAGGTGGGCGTACGCGGCGATCGCGTCGGACAGCAGGCCGTCGAGCGTCGAGCCGCCCTGCCGCCGCGACAGCAGCACGGGCACGTCCACGAGCGAGGCCTTGGGCGCGGCGATCAGCGCGTCGAAGGCGCACATCGTGCCGTGGTCCACCGGGAAGTCCCCCGGGGTTCCGGAGACGCTCTGGGGGTTCCAGCTCCGTTCGTGATCCACTGTCACGTCGTGGCCGCGGGCGGACTTGACGTACGCCGCGTTGATGCCGGTGTCGATGACCGCGAGGGGGACGCCGGAGCCGTCCAGCCCCTCGGCCGTCAGGTCGGGCACGCGCAGCAGGCGTTCGACGTCGTGCCAGTCGCCGACGGCGGGATCGCCCCCGCAGGTCAGCGTGGTCTCGATCGCCGGGTCGGCGTACACCGCGACCACGTCGCGGCGGGCCGCGGGCAGGAGGGCGACCCTGCTGGTGACCTCGTCGTCGGCGATCTCCCCGCGGACCACGACCGAGGCATCCTGAGGCGCCATGGAGAAGACCAGCGGCTGGTTGAGCGACAGCGGGTCCCCGCCGGGGGACGCGGGCATCGGCCGGGGCACGGCCACGGGGGCGTACGAGTGGTCGAGGACGACCCCGGGCAGGCCGTCGGCCACGTCCGACGCCATCGACGGGACCGACGGGTCGGCGACGGCGGCGACCAGGTCGGGGGACGGACGCAACTGGATGAGTACGCGCACGACGAGTCCACTCCGTTACTAGGCGGATCGTGACTGGGTGGATACGTTACGTGACAACCTTGCTGCATCCGGATGGCGGCGTCCACGCCTTCGCGGAAAAACCCTCCGGTGTCGCCAGGTCAGAAGCCAGTCCTCGCTCAGAAGTCCGGGCTCAGAAGCCGCACAGCTCCGACAGGCTCTTGGCCGCCTTGTCGTTGGTCGTGGGCGTCTTGCGGGGGCTCGCCCCGGCGACGACCGGCGTACGGGAGACGGACGGGCTCGGCGACGCGGACGGGGACGGGCCGGAGGGGGTGGCGGACGCGCCGACCCGGCGGACGTCATCGGCGAGGCGGTGGCCGCGACGATGTTCCGGTCGGACATCGACTCCCGGATCGCGTCCCTGGTCAGCTGCCTGATCTTGGCCCAGTCAGGGTTGCCCGTGTAGATGAGCGGCGGCACGAACTGGAGGCTCGTGATCTTGGCGCTCCGCACCTTCATACCGAGCGGGACGAGGTGCTCGAGCAGGTCGCGGGGGATGTCGGTGCGGAACATGTGCCGGGCCGCCGCGGCGATCTTGGTGAAGTTCGCGAGCACCGTGGCCGGGGTGACCTGCTGCGCGAGCGCGCCGATGACGCAGCGCTGGCGGGCCATGCGGGAGAAGTCGTCGCTGTCCACCCGGGAGCGGCCGTACCAGAGCACCTCCTCGCCGTTGAGCGTCCGGTAACCGGCCTTGATGGTCCCGGCGGTGCCGAACTTCCCGCCCCACTTGACGTCCTGCTCGACCCGGATCTTGAGCCCGCCGACCGCGTCGATCAGGGCCGCGAAGCCATACATGTCGACCATCGCGTAGTAGTCGATGTGCAGGCCAAGGGTGTAGCCGATGGCGTCCTTCAGTGCCTGCGCGCCCCTGTTCTTGCCACCCATGACCTGCGGGTTGTTGTCGGCGTAGTACCAGACGGAGTTGAGCAGGCCCTGCCCCTCGGCGTTGAAGCCGTTGGGGAACACCTTGTGCAGGGGGCTGGTCGGGGGGAAGCGGACGTACTGGAGGTTCCGCGGCAGACTGAACAGGACGGTGTTGCCGGTGGCGATGTTCACGCTGGCCACGGTCATCGAGTCGGTGCGCACCCCGACCCGGTTGCCCGCCGCGTCGCCGCCGATCAGCAGGAAGTTCACCCGCGTGCGGCCGTTCCACGGGTTCTCCGCGTGCACGGGCACAGGGGTCGAGCCCTCCACCGGAGCCGTGACGTCGTCGAGTAACTGGCTGGCCGTCCTGATCGTGTTCGCGGTGAAGGCGAACGGGGCCATGACGGCCACGCACAGCACGCCCGCCACGATGCCGGACACCACCTGCCCGGTCTGCGGCAGGCGCTGCGGGCGCAGAGCGACGAACGACAGGAGCACGAGCGCGAACCAGGCGAGCGCGCACGCGGCGGCGCCGGCCATGACGGCGGTCATCGTGCTGCCGCGCAGCACGACCCCCGCGTTGTCCTTCAGACGCAGGACCAGGACCACCAGGGTGACCAGCACGACGCCGAACGTCGCCAGCAGCGCGATCCCGGTGCGGCGGTTGCCCGCCCGCAGGTGGGCCGCCCCGGGCAGGACGGCCGACAGCGCCGTCCAGCCGATCAGGGAGGCGGTGGTCAGCGGAGGACCGAAACGCGGCCCTTTGGGACGCGCGGCCGATGTGGGCGGCGGGCTCGTCGTGGGTTCCCTGTCGTTCCCACTCCCACCACGCTGACCTGCGACTCCGCCGCGCTGAGCCGCGTCCCCGCTGCGCTGACCAGTGCCGCCCCTGGGCTGGCTTGTGTCCCCGCCGCGCTGACCGGTGTTCCCGCTGGGCTGACCTGCGTCTCCACTGGTCTGGCCTGCGTCTCCGCTGCGCTGATCTGGCCGCCGACCTTCCCCGGGCCCCCCGGCCTCGTCAGCGGGACCCCCGCCTCGCATGGTTCACCGCTCTCTCCTCCGAAGCTGTGGCTAGGGATTCTAACCCCCATATCCGGACAAGGTAGACGTAAATCAGAGGGCCGATCACGACACGGAACTGGAGCCGACGACCCAGGTGTTGCACTGGTAGGCCATCGGGCGGGTGTACCCCTGGCGGAACCAGGCGGCGTTGCTGCGCGTGTTCCCGTGGTCGCGCGGCCCTCCCGGCTGGTCGCCCAGGTGGCTGTACGCCCACAGGAGCGTGTTGCGCCGGGTGGCGTCGATCGGATACGAGGCGGCGACCGACCGCATGAACATGCCGCCGAAACACGTCGCCTGCAGTTCGTGCCGGCGGCTGAGGGCCATCTTGCCGCTGCGTGAGCCGGAGTCGAGCGTCTGCCGCCACCAGGAGTCGGAGATGCCCGACAGGTTCTGGATGTGGTGGCCGTACTCGTGGGCCATCATGCTGATGATGATCCCGTTCCACGATCCGAGCGGGCCGTACTCCCTCGCCATGGCCGAGGTGGAGGCGTAGATCGTGGCGTTGCTCGGGCAGTAGTAGGGCACGTTGCTGCCGGGGGAGGGATAGTCGCCGCACGCGCCCCTGCCCTTGCGGGCCGCGATCATGTACTTCGGCGGGCTCCAGTCGATCCCGACCCGCTCCAGCGCCGGCGCCCACGCCTTGCCCATGCAGGCGCCGGTCTTGAGGATCAGCGCCTTGAACTGGGCGTGGTTGTAGATGCTGGCGTTCCCGGCCCGGCAGTTCGTCTTCGCCAGCGACCCGGCCCGATAGACGCTGTTGTTCTTCGTCGTGCGGTTGAGCACCGGAGTCGGCCGCGTCGTGGGCTGCGACGTCGGCTTCGAGGTGGGCTTCCGGGTCGGTTCGGTGTCCCTGGTGGCTTCGTCGGAGGGGAACGGCGAGAAGGTGAAGGTCGGAATCGCGACCGGCGAGACCGACTCGTCGCGGTGCGACAGGCCGGCCAGCGCGCTCACGACCACGACGAGCACGAAGACCAGCGCCAGCACGCCCATGAGCGCGCCGACGACCGCCCCCGCGCCGGACTTGCGGCGGGGCGGGCGCCAGGCGGGCGGCGGATAGGGGGCGGCAGGCCCGCGCGGGGGAGGCGGAGGCTGCGGCGCCCACCCCGGCCCCTGCGGCGGCGGCGTCTGTGGTGGTGCCTGCGGCGGCGGCACCTGGAAGGGCGTCCCCTGGGCCGGTGCCGGCTGGGGTGCCGCCTGTGGCGGCGAGTGCGGCGGTGCCTGGGGTGGCGCCGCCTGGAACGGCATGCCCTGCGATGGGGCCGCCGTGTTCCCCGGCGATGCCGGGAAGCCCTGCGGGTACGCGAGCCCGCCCGGCGCGTACGCCTGGCCTCCCGGGTAGCCGGCGCCCCGTTCGGCGGCCCGTACGCAGTGCCGGGAGGCGGGCCCGCCGGAGCGGCGGGGGACGGCGGGGGCGCGTAGGACTGCGCGTAGGGCTCCGCGTGAGAGGGGGACTGCGCGTTCGGCCACGCCGGCGCCTGCGGCTGCGGCCCGGCACCGCCCTGGAACTGCCCACCACCCTGGAACTGCGCATCCTGGAATTGGCCACCGGGCGGATAGGGCGTCCCGCCCGGGTATGGGCCGTTCGGCTGGTAGGCACCGCCCTGCGGCACGCCGGGAACCGCGCCGTACGGCGCGCCGGAAGGGTGGGGACCGCCCTGCGGCGAGGCGTTCGCCGGCTGGGCCGGGCCGTGGGCGTTCTGCGGGTACGCGGCCGGGCCCTGGGGGTGTCCACCTGGCGGATAGGGGCCGCCGTAATACTGGCCTCCCGGCGCCTGGGGACCGTTGGAACCGTTTTGTGGCTGTGGCGGCGGGTAGGGAGCCCCGCCGGGCCCCGGCTGCCACGCGCCGCCCTCAGGTCCGCCCCACCCCGGCGGACCGTACGGCCCAGGCGCCGCGCCAGGAGACCGCGGTGCGTCCGGTGAGCCGGGCACAGCCTCCGGTTGCGGTGAATACGGCGGCCCGGAATAGGGAGAACTCTCCCCCGGTGGCTCCTGGGGAGGGTACTGCTGCGCCACGACATTGCCCCCTTTGTGGATTTGGGGCAAAAGAATACTGTTTTCTCATCCATCACGGATGTAGCAGATGCCGGGCACGATGTGTAATCGACCGACGTGATCTCTGCGATGTTCCGGAATCGCCGGGCTCGTCTGCCCTAGCGTTTTTCGCATGAATCTGCAGCAGCTCCGTTACGTGGTCGCCACTGCGGAGCACCGCACCATGACCGATGCCGCCAGATCGCTCTATATCGCGCAGCCCGCTCTGTCCCGCGCGATACGCGATCTGGAACGTGAACTCGGAATGACGCTTTTCGCGCGCTCGGGCCGCGGGGTCGTCGTGACGGCCCAGGGACGCCGGGTCGTGAAGCTGGCCCGCGAGGCCCTCGACGCGGTGGCCGAGATCGAGGCCCTCGCGACGCAGGGCAACTCCTCCGGCGCCGAACTGCGGATCGCGTCCACGCCGAGCCTGGAGCCCGGCCTCGCCGGGCGCCTGCTGCCCGCCTACGCCGCCGAGCATCCGGGGATCCGGGTGCACATCGTGCGGTGCGAGGGCCGGGAGGGAGTGGTCAGCGCGGTCCGCGAGCAGCGCGCCGATCTCGGGCTGACCGACCTCCCGGTGCCCACCGACCTGGTGAGCCACCCGCTCGAACGCCAGGAGATCGTGCTGATCTCCCCGCCCGGCCTCGACCTGCCCGACCCCGTCCCCGTGGCCCGGCTCGACCGCATGCGGCTGGTGCTGCCCGCCCCCGGCAGCCCCCGCCGCAGGGAGTTCGACCAGATCTTCGCCACGCACGGCGTCCGCCCGATCCCGGCCGTCGAGTCCGACGAGCGCCGGGGCTGGCTGCGGACCGTACGGGAGGGGCGGGCCTCGCTGCTGTGGTATCGGGGCATGGCCGAGCAGGCGGCCAGGGCCGGCCTGGTGGTCCGCTCGCTCGATCCCTCGCTCCGGAAGATCATCGCGGTCGTGCACGCCCGGCGGCGGCTGCCCGCGATGGCGCAGGATTTCGTGGCCCTGGCCGAGGGCGGCTCCGCGGCATGAATCGCATGCGTGTCGTTTGGATCGTTCCACTGCCTCGTCCATCTGGCGCGGGACCTGTCCCGTGCCATCGACGGCGATCCATACCAGCAGGACCGGCGGCGGGCGGGTGAAGCTCCCGGCTCCCGGCCGTCCCGGTCGAAGGGAGGCGGGCGAGCGGCCCGGTATTGCGGTGATAACAGCGTTTGACCTGGTAGTTCGCCCCGCCTAGCGTGAAGTGGTGGTCACCAGCGCGCCGCTCACGCGTCGGGTCGGCAACCTTCCAGCCGAGCTGACGAGCTTTGTGGGCCGCAGGCAGGACCTGACCGAGATCCGCCGCTTGCAGAACATCTCGCGCCTGGTGACTCTGACGGGAGCGGGCGGCGTCGGCAAGACCCGGCTCGCGCTGCGGGTCGCCGCCGAGCAGCACCGGGCGTTCGACGCGGTCTGGCTGGTCGATCTGTCCGCCCTCGACGACCCGGAGCTGGTCACCGAGACGGTGGCGGCGACCATCGGCGTGCGGGACCAGTCGGAGAAGTCCTCTCTCGCCTCGCTGATCCAGGCGCTGTCGGCGCAGCGGACGCTGCTCGTGCTCGACAACTGCGAGCACCTTCGAGGCGCCTGTGCGTCGCTCGCCGACCGGCTCCTGCGGGCCGTTCCCGAACTGCGGATCATCGCCACCAGTCGCCAATCGCTCGGGGTCACGGGCGAGCACCAGATGAAGGTGGCGCCGCTCGCGCTTCCCGAGCCGGACCGGCGGCTGCCGGGTAAGGCGCCGGAGCTGTACGACGGGGTCTGCCTGTTCCTTGAGCGGGCGGCGGCCGTCGTGCCCGGGTTCCGCCTGACCCCGGACAACGAGGACGCCGTGGTCGAGCTGTGCCGCCGGCTGGACGGGATCCCGCTGGCGATCGAACTGGCCGCCGTGCGGCTGCGGGCGCTGTCGGTCGACGCGCTGCTCGAACGACTCGACAATCGGTACGGCCTGCTTACGAGCGGGAGCCCGACCGTCGTCCCGCGGCAGCGGACCCTGCACGCGCTGGTGGATTGGAGCTTCCAACTGCTCTCCCCGACCGAGCGCATGCTGTGGAGCCGCATCTCGATCTTCCCCGGCCACTTCGATCTCGAGGCCGTGGAGGCGGTCTGCACCGGCGACGGCATCGAACAGCAGGACGTGCTCGATCTGATCGACGCGCTGCTCGACAAGTCGCTACTGCTGCGCGAGGAGCACGGGTGCCAGGTCCGCTACCGCATGCTGGAGACGCTGCGGGAGTTCGGCAGGATTCGGCTGCGGGGGCCCGACGAGCGGCGAGCGCTGGCGCGGCGCCACCGTGACCACTACCTCCGTCTGGTCGAGCGGGCGGTGGCCGAGTGGTTCGGCCCCGCCCAGTTGACGTGGTACACCCGATTGCGGCTGGAGCGGGCGCATCTGCGCGCCGCCATGGAGTTCTGCCTCGGCGAGCCCGGCGAGGCGGAGACCGGACTGCGCATGGCCATGCTCTTGTTCGATCCCCTCTGGATGCCCAACGCGTTCTACAGCGAGGGCCGTTACTGGCTCGACCGGTTGCTGGAGGCGACGCCGGGACCGACCGCCGTACGAGCCGAGGCGTTGTGCACCGACGCGCACCTGGCGTTCATGCAGGGCGACCCGACGGCGGGGGAGCTTCGGCTCGGCGAGGGCCGGGCGCTGGCGGAGAAGCTGGATGACTCCAGGATCCTGGCCTGGGCGTCGCTGATCGCCGGCATAGCGAGCCACCAGAGCGGCGACCACGCGCGGGCGGCCGTCATGCTGGAGGAGGCCGTGGACGGGCTCGCCGCCGCCGGGGAGGGCATCGCCCTCGTCGTCGGCCTCTTCTCACTCGGGGCCGCGGTCGGCTATCTGGGCGACGTGGAACGGGCGGAGCGGTTGCTGGAGCGCAGCCTCGCGATCGCCGAGCGCCATGGTGAGAGCTGGATCCGGTCCTGGGTGCTGAACGTGTACGCCATCCAGGCCTGGCAGCGCGGGGACAACGCCCGGGCGGCGTCTGCGGCCCGTGAGAGCCTGCGGGTCGGCCGCGGTTTCGACGACCGGCTTGCGATCGGGACCTCGATGGAGGCGCTCGGCTGGATCCTGCAGGGCGAGGACCGGCACGCCGCCGCCACCCGCATGCTGGGCGCCGCGATGGGGGTGTGCCGGACGGCCGGAATAGACGCCCTGTGGATGGTGCAGCACCGCGAGTTCCATGAGCGGTGTGTGAACGCGCTCCGGGCGCGGATGGGCGAGCGGGCCTTCGACCGCGCGCTGCGCCTGGGAGGGCGGTTGACGCTGGACGACGCCATCGCCGAGGCGCTCGGCGAGCCGGCGGACGCGGGCGGGACCGAGGACCGGGGCGAGGAACCGCAGGAGGCCGCCGTACCGGCGGCGTCACCGCTGACCAGGCGCGAGAGCGAGATCGCCGAGCTGGTGTCCCAGGGGATGAGCAACCGGGAGATCTCCTCGGCGCTCGTCATCTCCCTGAGAACCGCGGAGGGCCACGTCGAGCGCATCCTGACCAAGCTCGGCTTCAACTCCCGCGCCCAGATCGCCGCGTGGGTGACCGCACGGAAGGCCGGAGGTCAGGACGGCTGGGATCGCGGCAGAGCCACGCCGCCTCCCGTCCGCACTGAGGAGCATGGGCTTCGCCGTCCACGCTGACGAGCACGCGATCTCCGGCCTCCCCACCACCTTCGGCGAACGCCCGAACTCCTCGCCGTTCCGGCGTGGCGCCTGCCGCGGCCGTCTCACGGGTGTGGAGGGCGGGCGGCCGCCGCGGGACGGTCCTCAGCACGCCGGCGGCAGTACGCTGGCGGCGTGTCCAGTTCGCCGATGCCCACCGGAGCGCCCGGCACGCAGCCCGGCACGCCGTCCGTCCTGCGCCTGCGCGGCCGCGCCTTCGGTCCCGGCGACTTCGCGGTCATGGCCGTGGTCAACCGGACTCCCGACTCCTTCTACGACAGGGGATCGACCTACGCCTTCTCCGCCGCGGTCGACGCCGCCTCCCGCCAGATCGAGCAGGGGGCGGACATCGTGGACATCGGAGGCGTGAAGGCAGGTCCCGGCACGGAGGTCGATCCGGCCGAGGAGATACGTCGCGTGGCGGAGGTCGTCGCCGCGGTGCGCGACCGGCACCCCGACGTGATCATCAGCGTCGACACCTGGCGGTCGGAGGTCGCCGAGGTCGTCGCCGAAGCCGGGGCCGACCTGCTCAACGACACTTGGGGCGGCGTGGACCCCAAGCTCGCCGAGGTCGCCGCGGCGTACGGCATCGGCCTGGTGTGCGCGCACGCCGGGCGGGTGGAGCCGCGCACCCGGCCGCACCGCATCGCCTACGACGACGTGGTGGCCGACGTGGTCGCGTACACGACGGACCTCGCCGAGCGCGCGGTGGCCGCGGGAGTCCGCCGCGACGCGATCCTGATCGATCCGGCTCACGACTTCGGCAAAAACACGTGGCACTCGCTGGAGGTCAGCAGGCGGCTCGGCGAGCTGACCGCCACCGGCTGGCCGGTGCTGGTGGCCGTCTCCAACAAGGACTTCGTCGGCGAGACGCTGGGCGGCCTGCCCGTGGAGGAGCGCCACGCGGGCACGCTCGCCACGCTCGCCGTGTCGGCGCTGCAGGGCGCCCGGGTGTTCCGCGTCCACGACGCGGCGAGCGCCCGTACGGCTCTCGCGGTCGTCGCCCGCCTCGGCGGCGCGCCGTCCTGACCCGCTCTCAGCAGAGTCCTGGCAGGTTTCCGGCAGGGCCCGGTGTTCCTCGCGGCGGGCCGTGATCAAAACGGTGGACAGGGCGCTCGCGCCGTGACTAACGTGTCGGCCATGTCGAGCCCCGAGGCGTCGAGACGCTAGCCACCGGTCATTCGGTGGCTGATTCCTCGCACCGCTGAGCCGTCGCACCGCTCACCTGACGCGCTGAGCCGCAGCACCGGCGTGTCGCGCTGTCTTCTCCGCGCTGATTCGCGCGCCGTCTTGTCGCGCTGAATCGCCGCGGCCGTCGCCACCTCGCGTTGCGTGTGGGGGCGCCGCCGCGCCCGTTGCAGCGCGGCCGTGCGGTGCCTGTCACCGAATCACCGTCGTACGGGCCGTTTCCCCCGGGCCTCGCGCACGGTCGGCGTCGTCATGCGGCGCTTCCGCCGTCGGGCCCCGGGTTCTCTCGCGCGGTGGTCCCGTGTGCCCGGCTGGGCGCTCCTGGTCGTCCGGCTGTGTTCGCCGTGGCTCGCCGCGTCCTCATCGACCTTTCGCGATCCTTCGCGACCTCTTACGACGCGGTGTGGAGTGTCATGCCAATCGCCATCTACATGCTCGGACTGGCGGTCTTCGCTCAGGGGACGTCCGAGTTCATGCTGTCGGGCCTGGTGCCCGACATCGCCCGTGACCTGCAGGTGTCCGTCCCGGCCGCCGGGGCGCTGACGTCGGCCTTCGCCGTGGGAATGATCGTGGGCGCGCCGCTCACGGCCGTCCTCAGCCTGCGGTGGCCGAGACGGCGGGCGCTGCTGGTCTTCCTGACCGTCTTCATGCTCGTGCACGTGGCCGGCGCGGTCACCACCAGCTTCGGCGTTCTGCTGGCCGCCCGCGTCGCCGGAGCGCTGGCCAACGCCGGGTTCCTGGCCGTGGGTCTCGCGACGGCGACCGCCATGGCCGGGGCCGGCGCCAAGGGCCGGGCCGCCTCCGTACTGCTCGGCGGGATCACGCTCGCGTGCGTCGCCGGGGTGCCGGCCGGGGCCGTGCTCGGCCAGGTGTTGGGCTGGCGCTCGGCGTTCTGGGCGGTGGCGCTGGTCTCGATGCCGGCCGTCGTCGCGGTCGCGCGCGCCGTTCCGGCCACGCCGCCGGACGCGGCCGTGCCCGGCGCGCGGCGGGAACTTCGGGCGTTGCGCCGGCCCCGGCTGCTCGTGACCCTGCTGCTCGGCGCGCTGGTGAACGGCGCCACCTTCTGCACCTTCACCTATCTCGCTCCGGTGGTCACGACGTCGGCGGGTACGGCCGGCAGTGGGTGCCGGTGCTGCTGGCGCTCTTCGGCCTGGGGTCGTTCGTGGGGGTGTCGATCGGCGGCCGGATGGCGGACAGGCGGCCGATGTGGCTGCTGGTGCCCGGCGGCCTGGCCCTGCTGGCCGGCTGGGTCGTGTTCGGCGTCGCCGTGGGCGACGCGGCGGCCGTGTTCGTGCTCGTCTTCGTGCAGGGCACGCTGTCGTTCGCCGTCGGTTCCACCCTGATCACGCGGGCGCTCTACGCGGCGTCCGACGCGCCGTCCCTCGGCGGCTCGTTCGCGACCGCCGCCTTCAACGTGGGCGCGACCGCGGGGCCCCTGCTGGGCGGGCTCGCCATCGGCGCGGGGCTGGGCTACCGGTCCGCGCCGTGGGTCAGCGCGCTGCTGGTGGCGCTGGCGTTCGCGGTGGCGGGGCCGGCCCTGGTGGCGCGGAGGATC
Source organism: Microbispora sp. GKU 823 (assembly GCF_002027145.1). Taxonomy (NCBI): domain Bacteria; kingdom Bacillati; phylum Actinomycetota; class Actinomycetes; order Streptosporangiales; family Streptosporangiaceae; genus Microbispora; species Microbispora sp. GKU 823. The sequence goes on from NZ_MWJN01000017.1 coordinate 96,135, forward strand.
GGGAGGACCGGCCGGAGAACGTCTCCACGCGATGCCGCCTTCTGAGCGTGAGCCGCGCGAGGGCCGCCTCCCGGTGGGGGAGGCGGCCCTGCCGGCGCCGTACGCGGGCCGGATCTCAGAGCGCGGTCACCCGGTCGAGCGCGGGCGGAGCGACCGTCTCGTTCGCCTGGAAGTAGGCGCGGAAGGCGTCGTAGTCACGCGAGTTGCGCACCGGGTCGGTGAAGGAGGCGAGCGCGTCGAAGCCGTCCGCCCCGATCAGGGTGTATGCGAGGGCGGCCACCCTGTAGGTCCGGCCGAGGTCGAGCGGGGCGCCGCCGATCAGCACCTGGGAGGGGTCGATCCGGTCGCCCACCGGCCGGGAGGCGTCATAGGAGTACCGGACGTTGTCCGAGACCGCCAGCGGGCCGAACCGCACCGTGCCGTCGGCCTGCTTCTGCCACTGCTGCTCGAGCGCCTGCTCGATCTGCCGCCCGGTGAGCGAGACGGTGAGCACCGGGTTCGCGTAGCCGTACGCCGCCCACGCCTCGCCGAACAGGACGGTCCCGTCGCCGTCTGCCGGGTTGGTCCCCTTGGCGAAGCGCAGGTCGCCGCGCAGACTGGCGGAGCCCTTCAGCGGCGCCGTGGCCACCAGCGCCAGATCGACCGGCCCGCCGTGCCGCGCGTCGGCGTACTCCACGTCGGCGACGAGGTTGCCCAGCGTGCTCTCGCCGTCGGCGGCGCGGGTCCGCGTGATGTCGCCGCTGATCCTGCCGACCGGGCGGGCGGCCGTCTGCGCGGACCGGGCGTTCCAGTAGTCGACGAGCCGCGCCGCCGCGGGGTCGGGGGCCACGTCCCGGGTGACCGGGTGGTTTACCGCGGCGGTGGCGGAGCGGATGACCTCACCGGTCTTCGGGTCGATCTTGAGGTTGATCTCGCTGATCAGGCGTCCGTGGTTGGCCGCCTCCACCACCGGACGGGGGTTGCCGGCCGGGTCGGGGATCGTGCAGTTGAACAGCGCGTGCCAGTGCCCCGTGACGATCGCGTCGATGTCGGGGGAGACCTGCTTGGCGAAGTCGACGACCGGCCCGGACGGGTTCGTGCATCCGTCGTAGAAGCCGCCGGCCGAGCCGCCCTCGTGCACGTTGGCCACGATGGCCTCGACGCCCTGGCGCTTGAGCTCGGCCGCGTACCGGTTGGCCGTCTCCACCAGCGGCAGGTTGTCCAGTTCGGGCTGGTATGACGTCGAGCCGGCGACCGTCGTCGTGGTGGTCAGGTTGATGAAGCCGATCCGGACCTCCCGGCCGCCGTGGACCTTCACGTGCTTGATCACGTACGGCTTGAAGATCGGCGTGGTGGAGCCCTTGCGGGTGATGTTCGCCGAGGAGATCGTGTAGTCCGCGCCGTGGAACCTGCGGCCGGTCGAGTCGGTGAAGCAGCTGTCCACGTCGACGACACCGAAGCACTGACCCTTGCCCATGTGGCCGCGGAGGAACTCCTGCGTCCGGTCGAGCTCGTGGTTGCCCACCGCGGCGAACTCCACGCCGATCGAGTTGAGGAACTCGACGGTCGGCTCGTCCTGGTGATAGGCCACCTCGACGGGCCAGCCGCTGAAGTCGTCGCCGGTGGTGAAGGTGATGGAGTTCTGGTGGCCCTGCCTCAGGTTCTTCAGGTGGGCGGCGATGTACGGCGCGCCTCCCACCACGATCGTCCGGCCCTGGGCGTCCTTCACCGTGCCGTTCGCCGCGTCGTTCTGCGGCGTCAGGTAGCCGTGCAGGTCGGTGACGGACAGGAGCTGAACGTCCACGGGCTGCGGCGCGGCCTCGGCGGCGCCGACCGGCAGGACGGTCAGCGCCGATACGGCGGTCGCGGCCAGGGCCGCAGAGACCGTCGCCCAGCGCCGGAAGCTGTTGTGGTGCACGTCGTTACCCTCGCTTGCTCGTGGCTGTGACGGCAGGAATTGGATCAACGCCAGGTGACGTCCGGCGGGCGGGCGACCGCCGGACAGGTGAAGATCCGAGAGACGGGCGGGGGCGAAACCAACTTTCCGGATCTCCGGAAACCTGCGAGGGATAGGAATGACGCCCTGGCCCGCGCTGACCACGAGCACCGCCCGCCCGCCGACTCCTCAGGAGTACAGGACCGACAGGAAGCGGACGAGGATGGCCTCGCGGGTCGCGGCAGGCAGCGCGTCGAGCACGGCGTTCACGACCGCCATCCCGGGCTGTCCCGTCGCGGTGAGGTCGATCCCCACCGACGCGGCGAGCTCGGCGAACGTCGTGTCGTCCAGCGCGTCGAGGTCGAGGGACGCGATGAGCTCGGGCAGGCCCTCGGGCACGTCGGCGGGCCCCCGCAGCCGGGCGGCCTCGGCCGCCTCCGCGATCACCTCCAGCATCGCGTCCACCCCCGCCAGCGTCACGCCGGTGACCGTGACGTGGATGTTGGCCGGGATCCGGCGTACGACAACTGCGGCTGGAGGAACCAGCCGAGTCTGCGCGCCTCGTCGGCGAGCACGAAGACGTCCACCTCGGCGGAGCCGGCGATGGCGACCAGCGCGGCCTCGGGCTCCCCGAGCACCCGCAGCCCGGGGATCTTCCGCACGCCCTCCACCAGCCGCCGGGTCGCCTCCAGCGTCCTGCGGCCGAGCTCCAGGTAGCCCTCCCGGCCGAGGGCCTGCAGGGTGGCCCAGGCGCCGCCGAGCGGCCCGGCCGAGCGCGAGCTCTGCACGGTCGCGTTGATGATCGTGTAGCCGGGCCAGGCCGCCGAGGCGAAGTAGGCCCGGCGGCGCAGGTCCGCGTCGCGGAACAGCAGCACCGACGCGCCCTTCGGCGCGTACCCGAACTTGTGCAGGTCGCACGAGATCGAGGTGACGCCGGGGACGCCCAGGTCGAAGGGCGGGATCGCGGCGCCCGCCTCGCGCAGCCACGGCAGCAGCCACCCGCCGACGCAGGCGTCCACGTGGCACGGCACGCCCCGCGCGGCGGCGAGCGCGGCCACCTCCTCGACCGGATCGACGACGCCCTGCGGGTAGGAGGGGGCCGACACCACCGCCAGCGCCGTACGGTCGTCCAGGGCGGCCTCGAACGCCGGGACGGAGGCGCGGTAGGTGACCGGGTCCACCGGGACCGGCACGATCTCTATGCCGAGGTAGTGCGCCGCCTTGTGGAACGCCGGGTGCGCGGTGACCGGCAGCACGACCCGGGTGGCGCCGGGACGGGCGTCGCGGGCGGCCTTCACCGCCAGCATGATCGACTCGGTGCCGCCGCTGGTGAAGACGCCCGGCGCGCCGGGCCGTCCGAGCAGCTCGGCGACCGCCCCGACCACCTGCCGCTCCAGCGCGACCATGCTGGGGAAGGCCGTCGGGTCGAGCATGTTGACTTCGAGCATCTCCGCGTACGCCCGGTGGGCGGCCTCGTGCACCTCCGGCAGGCCGGTGTCGTAGACGTAGGCCGTCACCTTGCCGCCGCGCACGGGCAGGTCGGCCTCCTTCAGGGCGGCCAGCTCGGCGAGCAGTTCGGTGACGGGCCTGCCGTATTCGGGAAGCATGGAACTCCTCAACATGCCAGGGGGAGCCGGACGACGGCACGCAGTCCGGGGGAGGCGTCCTCCAGGTGGACCGTACCGCCGTGGGCCTCGACCGTGGTGCGCACGATCGCGAGACCGAGACCCGCGCCGCCGTCGTCGCGGCTGCGCGCGTCGTCGAGCCGGGTGAACCGGTCGAAGACCGCTCGCGGTCCTCGGGCGGGATGCCCGGCCCGTCGTCGGTGACGGTGAGCTCGGCGGCGCTTCCCTCGGCGCGTACGCCGATCCGGACCGCCGACGCCGCGTGCCGCAGGGCGTTGTCGACCAGGTTGGCGAGCACCCGGCGCAGGTCCAGCGCGTCGCCCAGCACGACGGGAGACACGCCGGGCGCGAGGTCGAGGCCGAGGCCGTACCGCTCGGCCGTACGGCGGGCCAGCTCCGCCAGGTCGACCGGCTCCCGCCGGCCCAGGCGGCCCTCGTCGAGCCGGGCGAGCGCGAGCAGGTCCTCGGCGAGGCGGGACAGCCGGAGCGTGTCCTCCAGCACCCCCTCGGCCGTCTCCTTCCAGTCCTGCCCCTCGGGGTGGCTGAGCGCGACCTCCAGCTGGAGCCGGATGCTCGCGAGCGGGCTGCGCAACTCGTGCGCCGCGTCGGAGACCAGCGCCCGCTGCCGCGCGTCGGCCTCCTCCAGCCGCCCGAGCATGTCGTTGAGCGTCGTGGCGAGCGCGTGGACCTCGTCGTGCGCCTCGGGCACCGGCAGCCGCCGCGACCGCGCCGTGGCGCCCACCTCGGCCGCGCCCCGCCGCAGCAGCGCGATGGGCCGCAGCGTGCGCCCGACGACCAGCCACGAGACCGCCGCCAGCAGCGCGAGCAGGAGCGGCATGCCGGCGATCAGCACGTGCCCGGTGGTCACCAGGCTGCTCTCCACCTCGGCGAACGACCGCGCCACGATCACCGTCACGCCGCGGTCCGCGCTGAGCGCCCGCACCCGCAGCGGCCCCGGCAGCGCGTACGGCCGGCCGTCCAGGAAGCGGGCCGCGCCGGTGCGCACGGCGTCCTCCCGCGCCTCCGCCGGCAGCAGGGGGACCAGGCGGTCGGTGTTCGGGGTGGCGTCGACGATCCGCCCGTCCCGGTCGAGCACCTGCACGATCGTGTTGTCCACCGAGACGACCGGGTCGGACAGCCGGTCCGCGTCGGACAGCGCGACGATCTCACGTCCCCGCTGGTAGATCCGGTCGTCGATGCCGCGGACGAGCGCCTCGCCGAGCACCGCGACGAACATGTACGCCGACACGGCGAGGGCGAGCGCCAGCACGGCCGTCGCCGCGGCGGTGACCCGGAACCGCAGGCTCTGCCGCCGCCACCACGTCACCGGGCGCGCGAGCACGGCCAGACCGGATGCGGCTGTACCCGGCACGACTCAGCCGCCGTCGCTCGCGAGCCGGTATCCGGCTCCGCGCACGGTCTGCAGGGCGGCGCGGCCGAAGGGCGTGTCGATCTTCCTGCGGAGATACCCGACGTACACCTCGACCACGTTCGGATCGGTGTCGTAGGTGTCCCACACGTGCTCCAGGATCTCCGGCTTCGACACCACCTCGCCCGGCCGGCGCATCAGGTATTCGAGCAGGGCGAACTCCCTGGGCGTCAGCTCGATCGGCGTCTCGCCCCGCGTGACCAGCCGCGCCGCGGGATCGAGCGACAGGTCGCCCGCGCACAGCACGGCGGGCCTACGGCCGCCGCCCCGGCGCAGCAGCGCCCGCAGCCGGGCCACCAGCACCACGTACGAGAACGGCTTGGTGAGGTAGTCGTCGGCGCCGAGGTCGAGCCCGTCGGCCATGTCGTACTCGCCGTCCTTGGCCGACAGCATGAGGATCGGCACCCAGTTCTCCTCCGCGCGCAACTGCTTGCACACGTTGTAGCCGGACAGGCCGGGCAACATGATGTCGAGCACGACCACGTCGTAGTCGCCGACGCGGGCCAGGTGCAGGCCCTCGTTGCCGTCGTGCGCCAGGTCGACGGCGAAGCCCTCCGCCTGCAGCCCGCGGCGCAGCGCCGCCGCCATCCGCCGCTCGTCCTCCACCACCAGAACCCGCATTGCCCCAGTGTGGACCCTTTCGCAGGTGCGGGAGAGGCGAGGCTGAGAGCCCTCTCAGCCTCTCAGCGTCGGCACAGGAACGTCCCGGCAGTCTCGGGTCGTCAGGTTTTCCGCCCATAGTGGGAGATGTGAGATGGCGAAGAGAGCCCGCGCCGTGAGGTGGGGAGTGCCGGTGGCGGCGGTGGCCGTGGTCGCGGCGGCCGTGGGGACAGGACCGGTGATCGCGGCGGTGCGCAGCGACCCGTCCCTGCCGGACCGTACGGCCGAGCAGTTGCTGGCCGACGTCGCGCGCACCTGGCAGAGCGGCCGGATGCCGCAGATGTCCGGCACGATCGTCGAGACGGCGTCGCTCGGCCTGCCCGCGCTGCCCGGCCTGTCCGGGGCGCCGGGGCCGTCCGGGGCCTCGGCGGCGTCGCTGCTGTCGGGGTCGCACCAGCTCAAGATCTGGTACGCGGGGGAGGACCGGTTCCGCCTCATGCTGCCGGGGGAGATGAGCGAGACCGACGTCGTCGCCGACGGCGGCACGGTGTGGCTGTGGGACAGCGCCGCCAACAAGGCGACCCGTCTCACCGCCCCGGCGGCCTCCGGCGGCGGACCTGACCACGCCTTCCCGCTGCCGTCCGGATCCGCGTCGCCGTTCGCGACCCCGGAGCAGGCCGCGCGGCAGGCACTGCGGACGGCCGGGACCGACACCGCGATCAGCGTCGGCGACGTCGTCACGGTCGCGGGCCGCGCGGCCTACCAGATCGTGCTGACGCCGAAGTCGCCCGACTCGCTGATCAAGGACGTCCGGGTGGCGCTCGACGGCGAGAAGCTGATGCCGCTGCGCGTCCAGGTGTACGCCAAGGGGGCGGCAGAGCCGGCCTTCGAGGTCGGCTTCGAGTCGCTGTCGTTCACCGCTCCCGCGCCGGAGAACTTCTCCTTCACGCCGCCGCCCGGCGCGAAGGTCGAGCAGGGGACGGTCACGCCGCCGACCGGCCACCGGCCGGAGGCGGCCGCCGAGGCGCACGACCGGGGCCGCGTCGTCGGCTCCGGCTGGGACAGCGTGCTCGTCACCTCCCTGCCCGACCTTCCCGCCCAGAAGCAGGAAGGGAAGGGGCGTGACGGCGTGGACCTCGGCGCGCTGCTCGACGGCGTGAAGTCGTCGGCCACCCCCGTCAGCGGGGAGTGGGGCAGCGGCCGGCTGCTGCGCACGAAGGTGGTGTCGATCCTGATCACCGACGACGGCCGCCTGCTCGCCGGCGCCGTGACCCCGGAGGCCCTCTACAGGGCGGCGGGTGTGAAGGAATGACCGAGCCCACGCACCGCGGACGAGCGGGGGTCGCGGTGGACGCGGTGGCGGTGGGCACGCGCGCGGGGGCGTCACGGGAGGACACCGGGGCGCCCCGCCCTCCCCCGAGGGGGCCGGGCGCGCACGCCATCGTCACGTCCGGTCTCACCAAGCGCTTCCGCGGCGGCCAGGTGGCGGTCGACGACGTCGGCCTGGCCGTGCCGCGCGGATCGGTCTTCGGCTTCCTCGGCCCCAACGGCTCGGGCAAGACCACGACGATCCGCATGCTGCTCGGCCTGGTCGCCCCGACCTCCGGCACGTGGTCGCTGCTCGGGACGCCCATGCCCGCCGGGCTGGCCGGGGCGCTGCCGCGCGTCGGCGCGGTGGTCGAGGGGCCTGCCTTCTATCCGTACCTGTCGGGCGAGGCCAACCTGCGCCGCTTCGACGCGGCCGACCCGGGGGCCGACGCGCGTACGGCGCGGGCCAGGATCGGCGCGGCGCTGGAGCGGGTGGGGCTGACGGCGGCGGCGGGCAAGCGCTACCGCGCCTACTCGCTCGGCATGCGCCAGCGCCTGGCCATCGCGGCCGCGCTGCTGGTCCCGAGGGAGTTGCTCGTGCTGGACGAGCCGACCAACGGCCTCGACCCGCAGGGCACGCGGGAGGTCCGCACGCTGATCAGGAGGATCGCCGAGGACGGCACGACCGTCTTCGTCTCCTCCCACCTGCTGAGCGAGGTCGAGCAGATGTGCACTCACGTGGGCGTCATGCGCACCGGCAGGCTGGTCGCCCAGGGCCCGATCGCCGCGCTGCGCGCCTCGGGCGAGGAGCCGCGCCTGCGGGTGGAGACGCCGGACGCCGGCGCGGCGGCCGCCGTGCTGGCCCGGGCCGGGCTCGGCGACGTGCGCGTCGAGGACGACAAGGTCACGGCGGTCGTCGGCGCCCGGGCGCCGGAGGAGATCTGCGCTCTGCTCGTCGGCGAGGGCGTGGCCGTGCGCGGGTTCGGCGTGGTCCGGCCCACGCTCGAGGAGATCTTCGTCGGCCTGACCGGGGAGGGGTTCGATGTCGGTGCATGAGAACGGGACGGCGGTGTCGGAGGTCCCGTCGCCGGCGCCGGAGGAGATCGGGCCGTCGCGGCAGGCGGAGACTCGGGAGGAGCGGCCGTCCGTCCGCGCCGCCGGGCCCGCGTCCGGCCACGTGCGGCACCTGACGCGGCTGCTGGCCTCCGAGATCGGGTTGACGTTCCGCCGCCCGCGCAACCTCGCGATGCTCGGGGTGCTCGCGGTCGTGCCCGTGCTGGTCGGCGTCGCGGTGCGGGTCGCGTCGGACGGCGACGCGGGCGGCTCGATCATCGGCCTGATCGCCGGCAACGGCCTGATGCTGACCTTCGCCGCGTTCACCGTCATGATGCCGATCGTGCTGCCGCTGACCGTGGCGGTCGTGGCGGGTGACGCGATCGCCGGCGAGGCGGCGCAGGGCACGCTGCGCTACCTGCTCGTCGCCCCGGCGGGCCGGACCAGGCTGCTGCTGGTGAAATACGCCAACGTCGTGGTCTTCTGCCTCGCGGCGTGCGCGCTGGTGGCGCTGTCGGCGCTGGCGGTCGGGCTGGTGCTGTTCCCGGTCGGGCCGGTGACGCTGCTGTCCGGCGCGACGATCCCGGCGGCCGACGCCCTGCTGCGCGTCGGGGTGGTCGTGCTGTACACCACCGCGGGGATGGCCGCGCTCGGCGCGGTCGCCCTCGCCGTCTCCACGCTGACCGAGGCGCCGATCGGAGCGGTGGCCACGAGCGTCGTGCTGGTGGTGGTCAGCCAGGTCCTGACCGCGATCCCGCAGGTGGCGGCCGTACGGCCGTTCCTGCTGACCTCGTGGTGGACCGCGTTCGACGGGGCGCTGCGGGCGCCGGTGGCGTTCGACCAGATGGGGCAGGGGCTGCTGGCCTTCGCCGCGTACGTCCTGGTTTTCGGCTCCCTCGCCTGGTCGCGCTTCACGAGCAAGGACATCACGGCGTAAGTGCTGCCCTTTACCGTTCTTTGTCGCTAGTGTTGCCGCGGACCTCTCACCCAAGGCGGTGTTCATGCGGCACTTCTTCGGGCTGCTCCTGGGCGTTGTCGTCGCGGCGGCTCTTCTCCTCGGTGGCGGATGGGCGTCCCAGGAGGCGGTCCGGGGAGCGGCACAGAGCATCGATCCGGCAAAAGACACGCGGATGCTGATCGCCCTGGGCGTGATGGCCGTCGTGGGCCTGCTGCTCGGGCTGGTGCTGGTCGGCCGGGTGTCCCCGCTGGCGACGTTCGTCCCGTCGATGGCGCTGCTGGCCTGGACCGTGGTCTACGTCCTCGACGTGTCGCGCGCCGCGAGCCTCGTGCCCACCGGGCCTTCGGTGCAGGCCGAGCTGCTGCAGGCCGGCCGGGGCATGCTCACGCTGCTGTCCACCGGCGTGTACGGCCTGCTCGGCGTCGCGCTGTTCCTCCCGGTGCTCATGCCGTCCCGCTGGGCCCGTCCGGAGCCGGACGAGGAGCAGGAGGAGTACGAGGAGTCGTACGGCTTCTGAGATAGAGGTCGGCCACGACGTCCTCGATCGACGCGCGCCCCGGCGCCGTCGCCCGCAGGCCCTCCACGGTGCCGTCGAAGGCCAGCCGGCCGTGGTCGATCAGCAGCACTCTCCGGCACAGCCGCTCCACGTCGCCCAGGTCGTGGGTGGTCAGCAGCACCGTCGTCCCGCGTTCGGAGTTCAGCCGCCGCAGGAAGTCGCGCACCTCCGCCTTGCTGACGACGTCGAGCCCGATCGTCGGCTCGTCGAGCACCAGCACGGCGGGGTCGTGCAGCAGCGCGGCGGTGATGTCGCCCCGCATCCGCTGGCCCAGGCTGAGTTGGCGCACCGGCGTCCCGAGGAAGCCGCCCAGGTCGAGCAGGTCGCACATCTCGTCCAGCCGTTCGCGGAACGCCTTGCGATCTACTTTGTAAAGGAGCCGGACCAGCTCCAGGCTGTCCCGCAGCGGCAGGTCCCACCACAGTGTGGTCCGCTGGCCGAAGACGACGCCGATCCTGCGGGCGAGAGCCGTACGCCGCCGGGAGGGATCGAGACCGGCCACCCTGACCCGCCCCGACGTGGGCGTGAGGATCCCGGTCAGCATCTTGATCGTGGTGGACTTGCCCGCGCCGTTCGGGCCGAGGCAGGCGACGAACTCCCCGGCCGCGACGCGGAAGTTCAGGTCCCGTACGGCGTGCACGACCTCGCGGCGGACCGTGAAGGTCCTGCCGAGCCCGTCTGCCTCGATCACCGGTCTCAGCTCCCCGTCGATCGGTAGCGGCGGATCCCCGCCCGCCAGGCGAGCGCGGCGACGGCGGCCAGCGCGAGCGCGGCGGCGGGGGACAGCAGGCCCGTCCAGGATGGCAGCCCGAGCGGGTCGGGGCGGCCGAGCACGTAGAGGCCCGGCTGCCAGTTGACGAACGCCAGCGGGAGCACGAAGGTCAGCCCCCGGACGATGCGGGCGTCGTAGACGCTCAGCGGATACTGGTTGAGCATCGCCCCGCCGTAGGTGAACGCGCTCGCCACCTCGGTGGCGTCGGTGAGCAGGAACTGCAGCGCCCCGCCGAGCGTGAAGAGCGCCGCGAAGATCACGATGCCCGAGACGACCATGACGGGCACCATCCAGGCCCGGGCGAGCGGAATGTCCAGCCGCGCCAGCCCGATGCCCAGCACGGTTCCGGCCTGGACCGCGCGGCCGATCCGGTGCGGCGTGAACCGGTCGGTCGCCATCTGCACCCAGGGAGAGGCCGGCCGGATCAGCATCACGTCGAGCGTCCCGGCCCTGATCTGCTGGCTGATCCGGTCGACGTTGCCGAACAGCAGGTCGGCGAGCGCGAAGGCCAGTTCCGACGCGCCGTACAGGAACATGACCTCGGTCAGGCCGAAGCCGGCCAGCGAGCCGGTGTTGGCGAAGATGATCCAGATCACGGCGATGTCGAGGCCGCCGATCACGAACGCGCCCGCCGTCATGAGCGCGAACGAGACCCGGTACTGCGCCGCGGCTCGCGTCCATGCCCAGGCGAGCAGCGCGTACGTCCTGATCACCGGCGCTCAACCACCCTGGATCACGACCTTCCTGCGGGCGGCGGCGGTCATGAGCGCGCCCAGCGCCAGCAGGACCGCCGCCCACATGGCCTGGAAGGCGAGGGCGCGGGCGGGGCCGGCCGTGCCCAGGTAGACGTCGGCGGGCACCTGCGCCATCGCCGACCACGGCAGCGCCCGGGCCAGCGAGCCGAACCATCCTGGGAAGATCGCCAGGGGTAGCATCAGCCCGCTGAAGAACGTGGTGACGACCAGGGAGAACACCGTGAGGCCCCGGTCGTCCATCACCCAGCAGGTGGCCAGGGCGACGATGTAGCGCCACCCGAAGCTCACCACCACGCCCAGGGCGACACTCGCGAGGAACGCGGCCGGGGCGTGCGGGGCGACGATGCCGAACAGCAGCGCGCCCGCGAGGGTCGGCGGGGCGCCGCGGACGACGAAGAGGTACGCCGCCCGGCCCAGGTCCTCCGACAGGCACCACAGCTGGAGGGACGCCGGGCGGACCAGGTCGAGCGCGACGTCGCCGGTGCGGATGCGCTGCGGCAGGTCCAGCCCGCCGCCGAACAACTGCATCGGGCCGATGCACGCCTGTGTGAGGAACGTGTAGGTGACCACGCCCGCCACGTCGTACCCGCCGAGGCCGGGGCGGGCCTGCCACAGCGCGATCAGCACGTACGCGCGGAGCACCCCGAAGACGGTGTTGGTGAACGCCCCGGCCAGCGCGGCGGCCCAGTAGGTCGCGTGCCTGCGGAAGCCGTACCAGGCCAGCCGCGGATAGAGGGAGACGGCGGCGCCGTGACCGAGGATCACCGGTCGGCGAGGCGGTAGACGAAGCGCAGCCCCGACCACACCTCGTCCACGGCGCACACCTTGTTGTCCACCAGGCCCTCGCCGAGCCCGAAGGCGCGGACGACGTCGCCCGACAGGTCGGTGGCGACGCCGCTCGACTTCTTGGGCCAGCCCACCCACAGGCCGCCGTCCCGTGCCAGGCGCTCGCGCGCCCGGGGGAACCCGGCCCGCAGGGCGGCCTCATCGGGGCAGAACATCACGATCACGTCGTACGGCTCGGGGCTTCCATCGTCCTTCTCATGGCCGTCGATGGGCAGATTTTGCGGAGCGTTTACCAGCAACACGCGGTGGCCGGGCTTGACACCGAGCTTCCGGGGCAGCGGAGCCCCGCAATATCCATTCATGGGTGCCTCATGTCCTGCGGCCGTTACCTTCTCGTAACACCGCTGTAAGGGGAGTGAAACATACCTACCGGTAGAACGGATGACCAAATGGGGAATGTCCCTTTTGGGAGGCTTGCATGGGGCATGAGCTGAATGTAGACATCCGTCCGGAATATCCGGTCAGTTGGCAGGCCGCCGCGATCAACGGGGTCCTGCGGGGCACCATGAAGCCGATCTCCACCATCCTCGTGCGCAACACCGCGGGCATGGCCGTGGCCAGCCGCATCATCTGCCTCGGCGAGCGGGTCCCCGGCATCCTCCCCAAGCACGTGTCCATCGTTCCAGACGAGTTCGGCTCGTGCACGGGGGAATGGGTGCACGGCGGGCCCGGCCTGGACGAGGACAAGGTGGTGCTCTACTTCCACGGCGGGGCGTACTTCGTCTGCTCCCCGGCCACCCACCGGCCCATCACGTGGCGGCTGTCGGCCGTCGCCGGCCGCCCGGTGTTCTCCCTCGACTACCGCCAGGGGCCGGTCCACTCCCTCGCCGAGTCGCTGTCGGACGCGCTCCAGGCGTACGAGTGCCTGCTCGACCTCGGGTACGCCGCCCACGACATCGTGCTGGCCGGGGACTCCGCCGGAGGCCACCTCACCCTCGCCACGCTGCTGTCCCTCCGCGACCGGGGCATGCCCTCCCGCCGCAGGAATCTGCCTGTCCCCGCTGGACGCCGCCTCGCAGGTCGCGATCCCCGAGTTCGACGGGCGGATCATCACGGTGCCGTTCTCG
>NZ_MWJN01000170.1:0-10269 GCF_002027145.1 Microbispora sp. GKU 823
GTCCGCCTGGCCACCCCCGCCCAACGACGCGCGATCTTCGCCCGCTACGCCACCTGCTGGATCGACGGCTGCCCCCTACCCGCCACCATGTGCCAGATCGACCACGCCGACAACTGGAGCACCGGCGGCCTCACCGACCTGAAACTGCTCGGACCCGCCTGCCAGTTCCACAACCGCGACCGCTACCGCCACCCCGACCGCTACATCCGCCGCAAGGAAGGCGCCGACCGCTGGGCCTTCACCTACCACCGGACCCGCACGAGGCGGCTGCGGGAGTGAGGCGGTCGGGGTGGTGGTGGCGCTCGTGTCGCCTCACGGCGCTGTCGTGCCGTGTAAGAGTGGCCGCGCGATCACAGCGAAGGTCGGGGGCGGCCCCGGGAGTCCGGGGTCAGCCCTCCAGTTCCCGGACCCGCTCCGACGGGGGTGCGTCGAGCACGCAGGTCCCCCAGTCCGAGAAGGTCGTCTCGGTCCGTGTCTTGGCGGACAGGACGTAACGGACCGGACGCCCGCTCAGGTCCACCCACAGCTCGTAGTCGGCGGAGGGGCCGAGATCGCCGGGACCGGTCCCGGCACCGCACGAGATGAGCGTGACGCTGATCCCACCGGAGTGCAGCGCGCGCTTCACGGTGGGGTGCGTGGCCAGATAGTCGCCGATCAGCGTCGCGATCGCGGAGACGGACCTTATGGGCGGCAGGGTGGCGGTGGACCCGGCCGTCAGGGGGCCGACCATGATGACCAGGAGGATGACCAGGAGCAGTCGGCGTACATGCAGGCTCTGCACATCCGATCATGGTGCCGTGTGGATGTGCAGAGCCTGCGAACCGATCTGTGCATGTTTCGTGCACGTTCCTAACGGGCCTCCAGGGTGAATGTCGTGGTGAGAACTCGGCCCTGGGCGTCGCGGAACTGGGCCCACAGGCGGTACAGGCCGGGGCGGGGGAACCGGGCGTGCAGGCCGAGTTCGGGCCCGAAGGTCTGGCCCGGCAGGGCGAAGACGGGGCGGCCCTGGTCGTCCTCGGCCTCCGCGTGCTCGTGGGCGAACCCCTTGCCGTCGATCGGCATGATCACCACGTGGCCGGCGGCGGCCAGGTAGGGGCGCAGGCCGGTGACGGGCCTGCCGGTCGCGGCGTCGGCGAAGCGGAAGGTGAGGTCGCTCCTGCCGCCGGCCTCGGCCTCGCCCGTGAGGGTGACCCGGAGGCCGCCGACGACCTGCTCTCGGGAGGACGGCGACGCCTTTTCCGAACTGGTGGAAGAGCTGGTGAAACCGTCCGGGCGACCGACCGTGATCTCCTGGTGGTCGAGGACGTCGGTCATCTCCCCGCGCCGCCGGAACTCGGCGTTGACGAGGTAGCGGCCGGCGGTGGGGAAGGTCAGCCGGACGGAGAACTCGCCGGGCCGGCCGGTGGGCTCGGGGTGGACGTGGGCGAAGGTGCCCAGGTCCGCCCGGGTGGCGATGAAGTGCATCCACGCCTCATGACTGCGTACGACGTCGTCGACGGGACGGCCGGTCGAGGGGTCGGTCAGGCGGATGCGTACGGTGGCGGGGACGCCCGGGGCGACGTCATGGGGGACCTGGATGTCCATCCGGACGCCGGCGTCCTCGGCGGGCACGGGTTGGGTCTCGGCGGTCATCATCACGCTCATGGCCGGGCGCATCGGCATGCCGGTGTTCTCCACCCAGGCGAGCACGCCGTTCATCCCTCGCTGGGCCGCCTCCGTACGGCTGAGCGAGGTGAACCCGGCGCCCACGGCCACGGCGAGGCAGGCGACGCCCGCGAGATAGCCCCAGTCGGCGAGCCGGGACACTCCGGAGCCGGGCCGGAACCGGCGCAGGCGCAGCGCGTTGGTGACGACGCTGACCGAGCTCATCGCCATCGCGGCGGCGGCGAGAGAGGGGTCGAGGAGCACGCCGTTGAAGGGGTACAGCACACCGGCGGCGACCGGGATCAGCAGCACGTTGTACGCGAACGCCCAGGCGAGTCCCTGCTTGATCGTCCTCACGGTACGCCTGGACAGGTCGATGGCCGAGACGATGCCGCGCAGGTCGCCGCCCACGAGGGTGATGTCGGAGGCCGCGATGGCGACGTCGGTCCCGGTGCCGATGGCGATGCCGAGATCGGCCGTGGCCAGCGCCGGGGCGTCGTTGATCCCGTCGCCGACCATGGCGACGACCGCGCCGTTCTCGCGCAGGGCGGCCACGCGGGCCGCTTTGTCCTCGGGCCGTACGTCGGCGATGACGCGATCGATGCCGACCTGCCGGGCGACGACATCGGCGGTGGCCTGGTTGTCGCCGGTCAGCATCCACACCTCGAGGCCGAGCGCGCGCAGCCGGTCGACGGCCTCGCGGGACTCGGGCCGGATCGTGTCGGCCACGCCGATCAGCCCGGCGAGGCGGCCGTCGAGGGCGACGTACACGGGGGTCGCTCCCTCGGCCGCAGCCTCGGCGGCCACCTGCTCCAGCTCGCCGACGCTCACGTCATGGCGGCGCATGAGTGCGCTGTTTCCGATGAGCACGGCCCTGCCGCCCACCTGGGCCGCCACGCCGTGGCCGGGTATGGCGTCGAACCGCTCCACCTCGGGCAGGCGGAGGCCGCGGTTCCAGGCGTGCGCGACGATCGCGTCGCCGAGGGGGTGTTCCGAGCCCCTCTCGGCCCCGGCGGCGTACGCGAGCAGCTCGTCGGCGTCCCCGCCCGCGACGGTGACGAGGCGGGTCACATCCGGACGGCCCCGGGTGATCGTGCCCGTTTTGTCCAGGATGACAGTGGTGAGGCGGCGGGCCTGTTCGAGCGCGTCTCCGCCGGAGATCAGGATGCCCAGCTCGGCGGCCTTCCCGGTGCCCACCATGATCGCCGTGGGGGTGGCGAGGCCGAGCGCGCAGGGGCAGGCGATGATCAGTACGGCGATGGCGGTGCCGATGCCCAGCGTGAGCCGTCCCTGGTCGGGCCCGAAGACCGCCCAGACGACGAAGGTGAGCGCCGCGATGCCGATGACGGCGGGCACGAACCACCCGGACACCATGTCGGCCAGGCGCTGCAGGGGCGCCTTCGACCCCTGCGCCCGCTCGACCAGCCGGACGATCTGCGCCAGCGTCGTGTCCTGACCGACGGCGGTGGCCCGCATCACCACCGAGCCGGTCCGGTTGATCGTGGAACCGATCAGCGGGTCGCCCTCGCCCCTGCGCACCGGCATGCTCTCCCCCGTGATCATGCTCTCGTCCACGGTGGAGACGCCGACGGTCACGACGCCGTCCACGGGGATCTTCTCGCCCGGGCGCACCCGGACGAGGTCGCCGACGGCGACGTCCTCGACCGGAACCTCGACCTCGGTGTCCCCGCGCAGCACGCGGGCCGTCTTCGGCCGCAGCCCGAGCAGTTCCCCGATGGCGGAGGTGGTCCGCTTCCTGGCCCTCGCCTCCATCCACCGCCCCATGAGGACGAGTGCGATGACGACGACGGAGATCTCGAAGTACACGTGCAGCGGCAGCCCCAGCCGCTCCGCCGCGGCCGGCCACAGCGTGACGAACGCGCTGTAGCCGTACGCCACCGTCGTGCCCATGGCGACGAGCGTGTGCATGTTGACCGCGCCGTGCCGGGCCGCGGCCCAGGCGGCGCGGTAGAAGGGACGGCCCGCCCAGAACTGCGCGACCGTCGCGACGACCAGCAGCAGCGGCATCAGCCAGTCCATCGCGTCGATGGGCAGCGGCAGGTACATCAGCACCATCATCGACAGACCGGCCGCTAGGGTGACCTGCCAGGTGCGCTTGAGCCGGGCGACCTCCCGGTCCGGTTCCGGCTCCGGTCCCGGCTCGGGTTCCGGCTCCGGTTCGGGTTCGGGAATCTCCGCGGTATACCCGGCCCGTACGACCGACTCGGCGAGCGTCGCGACGGTGACGCGGGCGGGATCGTAGGTGACGGTGGCGACCTCGGTGGCGAGGTTCACCTCGGCCGCCGTCACGCCGTCCACCCGGGTGAGGGCCTTCTCCACCCTGCGTACGCAGGACGCGCAGGTCATGCCGCCGATGTCCAGCGTGCACATGCTCGTCGCGACCGTCATCGCTCCACCTCCTGATCCAAGGGCTTCGAGGCGACGGTCGCGCGCGGCGCTTTCCCGCCGCTGCCCACTCCCTGTCCGCCTGGCGAAACCGACGACAGGGGCCGGACAGCGGCGCCCGGCATGGTGCTCGCACAGCGTTTCCCCGGATGTCGAAGGAGTCAGGATG
The DNA here is from genome assembly GCF_002027145.1 of Microbispora sp. GKU 823. Classification (NCBI taxonomy): domain Bacteria; kingdom Bacillati; phylum Actinomycetota; class Actinomycetes; order Streptosporangiales; family Streptosporangiaceae; genus Microbispora; species Microbispora sp. GKU 823. Next base: position 4,220 of record NZ_MWJN01000170.1, read on the forward strand.
AACCAGCTCGTGCTGTCCGTGCCCGCCATCAGCTGCGGCCACTGCGTCAAGGCGATCGCCGAGTCCGTCGGCGAGGTGCCCGGCGTCGGCTCGGTGGCCGTCGACTTCACCGCCAAGACCGTGGTGGTCACCGGCTCGGCCGACCCGGCCGCCGTGCGTGCGGCCATCGCCGAGGCCGGCTACGAGGCCGCCGAATGACGTACGACGCTTTGATCATCGGAGGCGGACAGGCCGGGCTTGCGCTGGGATACCACCTGCGCCTCGCCGGTCTGAGGTTCGCCATCCTCGACGCGCACCGGCGGGTGGGTGACGCGTGGCGCCACCGTTGGGACTCGCTCACGCTGTTCACGCCGCGCCGGTACGACGGCCTGCCCGGCCTGCCGTTCCCTGGCGACCCGGACGGCCATCCGGGCAAGGACGAGGTCGCCGACTACCTGAAGGCGTACGCGGAGCGGTTCGCCCTCCCGGTGCACCTCGGCTGCCACGTCACGTCCGTACGGCCGGATGGGGAGAGGCTCCTGGTCGAGACCTCGGCCCGCATGTATACGGCGGCGCGGGTCGTGGTCGCGGCGGGGGCGTTCCACACGCCGCGAACGCCGGCCTTCGCGTCCGGCCTGGACCCGCACGTCACCCAGCTGCACAGCAGCCGTTATCTCCGGCCCGAGCAGCTTCCGCTGGGGGTGGGGTGGGCCGGGGACGCGCGCACCCTGGCCGACCGGCTCAGCGCCACCGCGATCGATCCCGGCAAAACGCTCATCGCCCCTTAATATTGGGCAGTCCCGGCGGAGCCTGGGTGACGAGGAGTGACATGCCGAACACGGCCGTGACGTTCGCGGTTCTCGGGCCCACCGAGGTGCGGGGACCCGGCGGCTCCGCGACGGCGCTGCCGCCGTCCGTGCGGGCGCTGCTGGCCCGGCTGGCCCTGTCATGCGGGCGCGTGGTGCCGGTGGACGGCCTGACGGACGCCCTGTGGGGCGACGAGGGCGACGACCTGCCGGCCGACGCGGCGAACGCCCTGCAGATCCGGGTGTCCAAGCTGCGCCGCGCCCTCGCCGCCGCAGGGCTCGGCGCGGACGTCCTGGTCACGCAGGCCCCGGGATATCGGCTGGCCGTGCCCCCGGAAGCCGTCGACGCGCACGTGTTCGAGCGGCTGCTCGTACGGGCGCGGGAGGAGACGGCCGCCGGGAACGTCGTCGCCGCCCTGGGCTGCCTGGACGAGGCGCTGCGGCTGTGGCGGGGGCCCGCGCTGGCCGACGTCGGCCAGACGACGTGGGCGACGACGGAGAGCGCCCGGCTGGAGGAGCTGCGGCTGGGCGCGGTCGAGGACCGGTTCGAGCTCCTGCTGGAGTCCGGCGGGCACAACGAGGCGGTCGCCGACATCGAACGCCTGGTGGCGCGCCACCCGCTGCGGGAGCGGCTGCACCGCCTGCTGATGCTCGCGCTGTACCGCGGCGGGCGGCAGGCGGAGGCGCTGGCCGCCTACCAGGCGCTGCGGCGTGGTCTCGCCGACGAGCTCGGCATCGACCCGTCGCCGGAGCTCCAGGCACTCGCCGAGGCCATCCTCCGCCAGCAGGTCCCGTCCGCCGCCCAACCGGCCCCGGCCCCTGCCCCGAAGAGCACCGACCGGCTGCCACAGCGGCTGCCACAGCGGCTGACCTCGGTGATCGGCCGCCAGGACGACGTGACCGCGGCGCTGGAGCGGCTCGCGGAGGCGCGGGTGGTGACGCTGACCGGCCCGGGCGGCATGGGCAAGACGACGCTCGCGTTCGAGATCGCCCGCAGGGTGAACGGGGCGCTGGCCGACCGCGTGCTGCTGGTCCGCCTGGCCGCACTCGAGCCCGGGACGGACGTCGCCGATGCGTTCGCCGCCGAGCTGGGCGTGCCGCCGCAGGGCACCGCGGGGGCGGACACGGGGGCCGACACGGCGGCCGACGCGGTCGAGGAGCACCTGTGCGACGGCCGCACGCTGCTCGTGGTCGACAACTGCGAGCACCTGGTGGACGACGTGGCCGCCCTCGTGGAGCGGCTGGCCGCGGCCTGCCCGCGGCTGCGCGTGCTGGCCACCAGCAGGGAGGCGCTCGCGATCCCCGGCGAGGTGCAGATCGCGGTCGGTCCGCTGGACGTCACCCAGGACGACGGGCCCGCCGTGCGGCTCTTCGCTGAGCGGGCCCGTGCCGTACGGCCCTCGTTCACGCTCGACGAGGAGACGGCCCCCGTGGTGGCGTCCATCTGCCGTCGGCTCGACGGCATGCCGCTCGCCATCGAGCTGGCCGCCGCGCGGGTGAAGGCGCTGTCTCCGGCCGACATCGAGGCCCGGCTGGCGGACCGGTTCTCGCTGCTGACGGCGGGACCGCGCACCGGCGAGGCGCGTCACCGCACGCTGCGCGCCACCCTCGACTGGAGCCACGACCTGCTGCCGGAGGCCGAGCGGCGGCTGCTGCGCCGCCTCGCGGTGTTCCGCGGCGGCTGGACCCCGGCCGCCGCGGAGGAGGTGTGCGCCTTCGGCGGCGTCGGCAGGGGAGAGGTGCTCGACCTGCTGTTCCGGCTGGTCGACCGGTCGCTCGTGGTGCCGGAACCGGCCACCGGACGGTTCCGGCTGCTCGTCACCGTACGCGACTACGCGTGGGCCCGGCTGGAGGAGGCCGGGGAGGTCGCCGAGTGCCGCGACCGCCACCTCGCCTACTACGCGCGCCTGGCCGAGGAGCACGGCATGCGCGTCCGCGATCTCGCCGTCTTCACCCGGCTCTACGACGAGCACGACAACTTCCGCGCCGCCGTGGACCACGCCCTCGAGAGCGGCGACGTCGAGAGCGGCTTCCGGCTGGCCTGCGCGCTCGTGATGTTCTGGAACTACGGCGTGCGCTACGAGGGCACCCGGGCGCTGACCGCGCTGCTGGAGACCGGCGGCGGGTCCGCCGCCGCCCGGGCCCGCGCGCTGCAGGGCATCGGGCTCCTGCACGTCTACTATCCGACCCCGCGTTCGGTCGCCGCCGCCGAGGAGAGCCTCGCGGTGTTCGAGGAGATCGGCGACGTACGCAACGCCGCGATCTCCCGGCTGGTGATGGCCTGGGCCGGCCAGTACGGCGGGGACCCCGGGCACCACCGTGCCCTGATCGAGCGGAGCAGGCGCGAGCTGGGCGACTCCGACGACGGCTGGTGGCTGGGCATGACGGAGTATCTGGAGGCCCTGCTGGCCCTGCGCCTGGGCGACTTCGAGGACGCGGTCGTCCGGTGGCGGCGCGCCCTCGACCTCGCCAGGGCCGTCGGCGACCGCATCATCGGCAGCGCGATCCTCGCGCATCTCGGCATCGCCCTGCGCGAGTCCGGGCGGCGGGAGGAGGCCCTGGCCGTCCTGCGCGAGTCCGTGGACGAGGTGCGCGGCCGCAACTCGCTCCACGGGCTGACCTTCGCCCTCGTGCACGCAGCCCATACGAGGCTGGACGTGGACGAGGGCGACGACGTCACGGCGCTGCTCGCCGAGGCGGACGACGTCGCACGGCGGGCGCGCAACCCCCGCTGCCAGGCATGGGCGGCGTGGGGGCGGGCCCGGATGGCCCGCGTACGCGGGGACGCCGGCTCCGCCGTCCGCGAGTGCCGAGACGCGCTGGCGCTGCTGAAGGAGGGCGAGTTCCCCTGGGCCAGGGCCCGCCTGTGGTCGTTCCTGGCCGGCTGCGCCGAAGAGGCGGGACTGCCGGACGAGGCCGCGCACGCCCGGAAGACGGCCGCCGCGCTCACGGGCTGAGCGGCTCGCCGCGCCGGTGCTCGCACCGGTCGCCCGAGAATCCTGCCGCCGCCAGCGCCGCCCGCAGTTCGGAGTCCAGCTTCGCCGGGTCCACCCCGCCGCGTACGCGCAGCAGACCCCGGGCGGCGTCGACCTCGAACGCGGTGACACCGGGCACGTCGCGCACGTGCCTGCTCAGCAGGCGCACGCATCTGCGGCACAGCAGGGCCGGCACGCACACGGTCAGCCACTCGGTCAGCCACTCGGGGGTCTCCTGACGGCTCTGGTCTGCCATGCCGTCCAGCGTGCCGCCCCGCTCTGGCGGCCCGCTGTCCGTCCGCTGTCCGGCACCGCCCAAGGTGAGCAAGACCGCGACCAGTGCGCCGACAGCTCCGGCGGCGACGCTCGCTCCATGACCCTCACTGAAACACCTCCGCGAACGGACGTCGCCGCGCTCGCCCGCGACGTCGTGAAGATCTACGGCCGCGGCGACACCGCCGTCCGGGCCCTCGACGGCGCCACCCTGTCGATCCCCGCCGGGCGGTTCACCGCCGTGATGGGACCCTCGGGGTCCGGCAAGTCCACCCTGATGCACGCCCTGGCCGGGCTCGACACGGTGGACGAGGGACAGGTGCTCATCGGCGACACCGACCTCCGCCGGCTCAGCGAGCGACAGCGCACGCTGCTGCGCCGCGAGCACGTGGGCTTCGTCTTCCAGAGCTTCAACCTGCTCCCCACGCTGACCGCCGCAGAGAACATCGTGCTGCCGCTGACCCTCGCCGGGCGGCGGGCCGACCAGGCGTGGATCGACGAGATCGTCGCGATGCTCGGGCTGGGCGACCGGCTGCGGCACCGTCCCGCCGAGTTGTCCGGCGGGCAGCAGCAGCGGGTCGCCGTGGCCCGGGCGCTGGCCGCCCGCCCGCGCATCGTCTTCGCCGACGAGCCGACCGGCAACCTCGACTCCCGGGCGGGGGAGGCGCTGCTCGGCTTCCTCCGCCACGCCGCCCGCGAGCTGGGCCAGACCATCGTGATGGTCACCCACGACGCCAACGCCGCGGCGTACGCCGACCAGGTGGTCCATTTCGCCGACGGCCGCGTGGCCGGCCTCACGCGCAACGAGGAGAAGTGACCGCGATGTGGCACCTGATCGTCCGCAACACCGTCGCCCGCCGGGGCAGGCTGGCGCTGACGCTGCTCGCCGTCCTGCTCGGCGTCACCTTCGTCACCGGCAGCCTGGTGCTCACCGACACCTCCCAGCGGCTGCTCGACGACCAGTTCCGTACGGCCACCGCGGGGGTGGACCTGACGGTGCGCGACGCCGCCGCGTTCGACTCGGCGATGGGCGTGGAGGTCGAGCGCGACCCGCTGCCCCCCGAGGTGGTGGACCGCGTCCGCGCCGTGCCGGGCGTGGCCGCCGCCACTCCCGTCGTACGGGGTCAGGGGCTGCTCGGCGTCGCCAGGAAGACCATCGTCCCGGCGGGCCCGTCGCTGCTGCTGTCCTGGGAGCCCGCGCCGGTCGGCGCGTTCACCCTGCGTGCCGGGCGTGCCCCGGTCGCCGGGGACGAGGTCGTGGTGGACGCCGCGACCGCCCGCCTGCACCGCATCGGCCTCGGCGCCGAGGTAACCGTGAGGGCCGAGCGTACGGAACGGCTCCGCGTGGTGGGGCTGGCCGGGTTCGGGCCGGCGGAGGGCCTGCCGAACACCACCGTCGCCCTGGTCGCCCTGCCCGCCGCGCAGCGGCTGCTCGCGCTGGACCGGAACGCCTCGGAGATCGCCGTCGTCGCCGCGGACGCGCCGACGCCCAGCGGCTGCGCACCGCGGTGTCGGCCGCGCTCGGGTCCGGATACGAGGTCTCCTCCAGCCGGGACGTCGCCGCCTCCAGCGCGGCCGCGGCCAAGACGCAGATCTCCTACCTGCAGGTGATGCTGTTCGCCCTGGCGGCGGCGGCCCTGCTCGTCGGCGCGTTCCTCATCGCCAACACCTTCTCGATCGTCGTCACCCAGCGCACGCGCGAGCTGGCCGTCCTGCGGGCGGCCGGGGCCACCGGCGGCCAGGTGATGCGCTCGGTGCTCGGCGAGGCCCTGCTGGTGGGGCTGGCCGCCTCCGCGGTGGGCGCGGGCCTCGGCGTCGCCTGCGCGGCGGGGCTGCGCGACCTCGGCCCGTGCCTTCGGGATGACGCTGCCCGGCGCGGGCTCGTCGTCGCGCCCCCGGGACCCTGGTCGTCGCGTTCGCGGTCGGCGTCGGCGTCACGGTCCTGTCGGCGCTCGGCCCGGCCCGCCGCGCCGCCTCGGTGGCGCCGGTGGAGGCGATGCGGCGCGCGTCGGCCGAC
>NZ_MWJN01000171.1:0-9936 GCF_002027145.1 Microbispora sp. GKU 823
CCTCCTCGCCTTGCGGCTCGGAGTCGCATGAGCGAATCGCGCTGTGTCTATTGATTCGCTCGCTACGCTCGCTCATGACCCCACCCGCTCTCCCGCGGGCGCGCCGATGCGGTCGTCCCCGTGGAATCCGGAACGAGGCGCAGGCCCGCCCGGTGGGGGCGGACATGCGGCCCCGCGATCGCGGCCGGCGGATCGGCGGCTCGCACGGCGTTGATGTGATCCTCGTCCACCCGGATGCCCAGGCCCGGCTCGTCGCCGAGGACGATCCCGCCGTCCTCGAACTCCTGGTCGACCTGGAGTCCGATGGGGGCCGAGAGGTCCTGGACCTCGAAGGCCAGGTGGTTCGGCACCGCCGTGGCGGCGTGCGCGACCGGGTTGGCGTGGTAGGCCACCGGGCTCACGGGCAGGTCACGGCTGTGCGCCACCGCGGCCACCCGCAGGAAGTGCGTGATGCCCCACACGTTGCCCACCTGGACGATGTCGACGGCGTCGGCGTCCAGGAGCGGCCGGTACTGATCGAGGCCGGTGAGGTTCTCTCCGGTCGCCACGCCGGCGCGGATGCCCCGCCGGACCGCGGCGAGCCCGGCCGCGTCCCATCTCCGCACAGGCTCCTCGACCCAGGTGAGGTCCACCGACCGCTCCAGGGCCGCGATGTAGCGCACGGCCTGCGACCGGTTCCACGACTCGTTGGCGTCGAACATCAGGGCGGGGTCGGCCGAGTTGCGCCCGAGGACCTCCCGCAGCGCCTTCAGCCGGCGCAGGTCGTGCTCGAGACTCCGGCCGCCCTTGAGCTTGGCGGCGCTGAAGCCCCGGTCCGCGAAGCGCTCGTAGAGGCGTACGAGGGCGTCGTCGTCGAGCGCGATGTCCAGCCCGGAGGCGTAGCCCGGAACGAACCGGTCACGTCCGCCGAGAGTGCGCCAGAGCGGCTCGCCGGCGGCCTTCGCCTTGAGGTCCCAGAGCGCCATGTCGATCGCACCGATCGCGCCGAACGTCGCGCCGGAGTGGCCCGTCTTGAAGACCCGGTCGATCATCCGGTCGTAGAGCGCGGAGACGGCCCGCGGGTCCTCGCCCTCGACGGCGCCGAAGACGCGGTCGATGTCGCCGTGCGCTCCGAGCCCGACCCCCTCGACGCCGCTGTCGGTCTCGAGGATCAGCACGTGCACATCCGTGCGCGGCTCGGGCATGACGCCGTTGGCGTCGCCGATCGGCCGGCCCCAGTCGTGCGCAGTGGTCAGGCTGCGATAGCCGGTGACCTTCACGATTGCTCCTTTGTGACAGGAATTCGACTCACTCCTTGGTGCCCCCGGCCGTCATGCCCGCGACCAGGAAGCGCTGTGCGAAAAGGAAGACGATCAGCACCGGCAGCACCGAGATGACGGTCGCGAGCGCGAGCGTGGGCAGCTGCACGGACAGGGTGCCGGCAGAGCTCGGGTTGAACGCCGGGGTCGAGGCGAGCAGGGAGGTCAGGCCGACCTGGACCGGGTAGCCCTCGCTCGACGGCAGCATCACGAAGGGCAGGAAGAAGTTGTTCCAGCTCTGCACGAAGCTGAAGAACGCCACCAGCGCGACGATCGGCGCCGCCAGCGGCAGCGCGACCCGGGTGAACACCTGAAGCTCGCCGCATCCGTCGAGGCGCGCCGCCGCGAGCAGGTCGCGCGGGACGCTGGTCGAGAAGTAGATGTACGTGAGGTACACCCCGAACGGGAAGAACGACATCGGGAGGATCACCGAGAGCGGGCTGCCGATCAGGCCCACCACGTTCAGCTCGAGGAAGATCGGCAGGACCAGCGCGGTGTTCGGGATCAGCATGACGATCAGCGTCAGCACCAGGAGTGGCCGCCGCAGCCGGAACTCCGTCAGGGCCATCGCGTACCCCGCCGGAATGCTCGCGACGAGCGTGATGACGAGCGCGCCCAGGGCGTACAGCGCCGAGTTGCCCACCCACCCGGTGACCGCGCCGTCCTGGAAGCCGAACAACTGGTCCCAGTTGGCGGCCAGGTTGTCGATGCTCCCGGGCAGGAACGGGTTGTCGACGATGAGCCCGTGCGCCGACTTCGTCGTCGCCAGCAGCAGCCAGACGATCGGGATGACGAAGAACAGCACGAAGATCGCGACCACGACCGCGACGATCGTCCGGCCGCTCCAGCCGCTGACGCTTTTCCGTCGCGCCACTGCGCGGCCTGCGTCCACTGTCGTCATGAGCTCAGCCCCTCTCGAACAGGCCGCCGCGCGTCACGAAGACGGCCGACAGCGCGAGGGCGACGACGAGCAGCAGCAGGGAGATGGCCGCCGCTCCGTTGAAATCGTTCTGCTGGAACGCGTACTGGTACGCGAGCTGGTTCAGCGAGTAGTCGTTGGGCACGATCGCGTTGCTCGCCTGCGAGAGCAGTTGCGGCTCGACGAACAGCTGCGTGCCTGCGGCGAGCGACATGATGCCCATGTACGAGATCCACTTGCGCAGCATCGGCAGCTGGATGTGCCAGGCGATCTGCACCGTGCCGGCGCCGTCGATGCGCGCGGCCTCGATCACGTCGGCGCTGATGTTGTTGAGCGCGCCGTACATGATGACGATCCAGCCGCCCGCGCCGGTCCAGAACGCGATGACGGCGAAGACCGGGGGCAGGTTCGCCGGCACGATGACCTGCACGAAACTGGAGAAACCCATCAGACGCAGCAGGCCGCCGACCGGGCTGGCGGTCGGGTCGAGCACGAACAGCCACAGCAGCACGCTCGACGCGCCCGCGAGGGCGCCCGGCAGGTAGAAGACGAACCGGAGCGTCCGGCTGAGCCAGCGCACGCGGACCGCGTGGACCACGATGGCCAGGAAGGAGACCAGTACCACCAGGGCCACCAGCCAGATCACCAGGTAGAGCGCGACGTGCCCGACGGCGGGCAGGAAGCGGAAGTCGCTCATGACCTTGGTGAAGTTGGCGATGCCCGCGAAGCCGCCGTCGCCGTCGGTGAACGCGAGGTAGAGGGAGTAGAGGGCCGGAAGGATGCCGAACGCGACCGTCAGCACCGCGTAGAGGGCGATGAAGGCGTAGCTCATTGCGCTCCGCTCGCCACCGTCGCTCCCGCCGGCCGGCCGCCCGGGCGGGATCACCGCAGACCGGGCGGCCTCATCGGTAACCGTCATGTCACTTGACCGTGTAGCCGTTGACCTGGGCCTGGTTCTTGATCGCGGTCCCCCACTCGGGAAGGAGATCGACCAGGTTCTTGCCGTCGGCGATCGCGGGGGTGATCGTCTTGGCCCAGATCGCCTCCTGGCTGAAGACCCCGGAGCCCCACCCGGTCCAGATCTGCGACCCGGCCTTGATCAACGCCTGGAGGTCGGTGGCGTAGTAGCCGCTCGACTCCTGCTTCTTGACCCACTTCTCCGCGGCCGACGCGTAGGCCGGGTATCCGGGAGCCAGGTTCACCTGGTAGTCGTCGGCCGTCGTGACGAACTCGACGAACTTCTCGGCCGCCTTGAGGTTCTTCGAGTGGCTGCTGACGAACCAGGTGCCGCCCCCGACGTTGCCCGTCGCGGGGCTGTCACCCTGCCAGGCCAGCGGTGCCGCGACACCGAGCTGGCCCGCGGGGACGTTGAGCGACTGCGGGTTGTTGAAGATGGCGCCCGCGTACCAGGCCGGGCCCGGCATCAGGAGCACCTTGCCGGTGTACTTCTTCACGAACTCCGGAGTGAAGACGCTCAGGTTGGGGACGGTGCCGTTCTTGATCAGAACGTCGAGCATCGACGCGACGCGCTTGCACTCCGTGCTCTCGGTGTTGACCGTGACCGACGTGGGACCGGTGATGCCGTTCGCCTGGCACTTGCCGCTCCAGAAGTAGATCTCCGGGGCGAAGGAGTCTCCGACGGCGCCGACGATGTAGCCGGGGTGCTCCTTGGCCACCTTCTCGCCGAGCGCCTGGTACTCCTCCCAGGTGGTGGGGAGGCTGTAGCCGAACTTGTCGAGCAGGTCCTTGTTGTACCAGAGCGCCACCTGCGCCAGGTCGTTGCGGAGACAGTAGACCTTGCCCTCGACCGTGCACGGCGCCAGCGCACCCTGCGTGAAGCCGTCGAGCGTGCTCTTCGGAACGAGCCCGCTGTTGAGCACGGCCGCGAACGCCTGCTTGCCGTTGCTCTTCTGGCTCGCCCACGCCGCGTCGTTGTTCTGCGTCGAGAACACCACATCGGGCCAGCCGCTGCCCGCTCGGTCGAACAGCTGCACCTTCGTGCGGAACGAGTTCGAGCCGTTCGCCGAGCCGTCATACGTGACGACGTTGACCTTCACGTCGGGGTTGGCCTTCTTGAAGGCGTCGGCCGCGCCCGAGCGGTCGGCGTCCACCCACACCGTGATCGCGGCCTTGTCGTCCTGCGTCACCTGCGGAAAGCCGTAGGAGCCGACCGAAGAACCGCCATTGCCGCCGCAGCCGGCCAGCGTGAGGACGATGGCGAGAGCACCCACCCCGCCCATCATGCGCATCCGCCGCTCGGCACATCCGACATGCCTGTTAAGCACCATTTGATGTCCTTTTGTCTCTGTCCCCACATTGACGACTCGCGCGGTGTGATGAAAATAGAGCATACGTATGACGTGTGCAAGCGGTTCAACCACCGCAGAGAGTGAGGACACCCGATGAAGGGTGCTGCATACATGGGCGGGGGTCGCCTCGCGACCGTGCCCGTGGACGTCGCGCCGCCCGGTCCCGGCGAGATCCAGGTCGCCGTCGCCTACTGCGGGCTGTGCGGAACCGACCTCCACATCGTGCACGGCGACATGGACGCCAGGGTGCGGACGCCTCTCGTGTTCGGTCATGAGACGTCGGGCACGGTGGCGGCGATCGGCGCGGGCGTGGAGGGCTGGAAGGTCGGCGACCCCCTGACCGTCATGCCGCTGGTGTGGGACGGCACCTGCCCCGCCTGCCTCGCCGGTCACCAGCACATCTGCCAGAACCTCGTCTTCGTCGGCATCGACTCCCCCGGAGGTCTGCAGCAACGGTGGAACGTCCCGGCCTCGATCGCCGTACCGCTCCCCCCCGGCCTCGACCTGCGTACGGCGGCGCTCGTCGAGCCCGTCGCCGTCGCGGTACACGACGTCCGGCGCTCGGGCCTCCAGGTCGGCGACCACGCCGTCGTGCTCGGGGGCGGCCCCATCGGGGTGCTCATCGCCGTCGTGGCGCGGAACGCGGGTGCCCACGTCATGGTCGCCGAGGTCGACGCCTCGCGCAGGAGCCGCGTCGCCGAGCTCGGCATCGAGGTGATCGACCCCTCGTCCGCCGACATGGTCGCCGAGGTCGAGCGCTGGACGGACGGCGTCGGCGCCGACGTGGTGTTCGAGGTGTCGGGAGCCGCAGCCGCGGCCCGCTCCGCCACCGCGCTGGCGAAGGTGCGCGGGACGATCGTCGTGGTGGCCATCCACTCCGCCCCTCGCGAGCTGGACCTGCAGCGTGTGTTCTGGCGCGAGCTCCGGCTGCTGGGCGCCCGGGTGTACCAGCGGTCGGACTTCGAGCGTGCCGTCGACCTGCTCGGCAGGGGGCTGATCCCCGCGCAGTCCCTCATCTCCGGCGTCGTCCCGATCGAGGAGATCGCCTCCGCGTTCGACGACCTCTCGGCGGGCCGGGCCATGAAGATCCTGGTGGACGTCGCAGGGGAGGCCCGGGCATGAGTGGCCTGTTCGACCTCCACGGCCGTCTCGCCGTCGTCACCGCGCCCGCCGGGGCAGTCGGCCGCGCCATCGGCAGAAGCCCTCGCCGCCGCCGGTGCGGACATCATCGGTGTGAGCGCTCGGTCACGGGCCGACGACGAGATCGCGGAGTCGATCCGCGGGCTCGGCCGGTCCTTCGAGAGCCGGGCGGTCGACTTCGCGGATCGCGACGCCGTCCTGGCGCTGGGCGCCGAGCTCGCGGAACGGGCCCCCGACATCTTGATCAACAACGCGGGCACGATCGAACGGGCCCCCGCGGCGGAGCATCCGCTCTCATGGTGGGATCGGGTGATCGAGATCGACCTGTCGAGCCAGTTCGCCCTCACGCAGCTGGTCGCACGTCCGATGCTGGAGCGGGGCCGCGGCAAGATCGTGTTCACGGCGAGCATGCTGAGCTTCCAGGGCGGGATCAACGTGCCCGGCTACACCGCCGCGAAGTCGGGGATCGCCGGCCTCACCCGCGCTCTCGCCAACGAGTGGGCCCCGCGTGGCGTGAACGTCAACGCCATCGCACCCGGCTACATCGCGACCGACAACACGGCGGCGCTCCGCGACGACCCCGAACGGTCGCGGTCGATCCTGGAGCGGATTCCGGCCGGACGCTGGGGCCGCGGCGACGACATCGCGGGAGTGACGGTCTTCCTCAGCTCGGCGGCGTCCGACTACGTCTGCGGCGCGGTCATCCCGGTGGACGGCGGGTGGCTGGCGAGATAGCGCGTCGCCACGACGTGAGAGGCGGGGAAGCCGTCCGGCTTCCCCGCCTCATCGTCGCCCGGCGGCTACTGCGATACCCCCGGGAAGGTCCGCAGGTGCGGCTCGATGCCGGCCTGCTCGATCACCCGCTGCGCGTCCTCGGGCCAGGCCGTGCCCGACACCTGGACGTTGTCGATCAGCTGGTTGTTGTGCTCGGTGGTGTTCGGCGTCTGGGTGACACCGGAGTTGTACCAGTTGTGCTGGAGCACGTTGTCGCTGGTGTTGTTGATCGTCCCGTAGGAGTTCGTGAACACCCACACTCCGCAGTCCTGGACCACGTTGTTCTTCATCGTCACGTAGCGCGATCCCTCGTCCAGGTAGAGACCCACCGTGCGCCTGGTGTCGTAGATGTAGTTGCCGCTGAACACGGCGCCGGGGTTGGCCGACAGGTTGTACAGGCTCCCGCCGTCGTGGAAGACCTTCTTCACACCGTGGATCAGGTTGCCGGTCACCTCGGTGTTCCTGAGCGTCGTCGGCGTGGTGTAGATCGGCTGGAAGTCGTACAGGCCCCGGTTCTTGTAGTCCTGGCTGCCGCCCACGTCGTTCGCGCCCCAGCCCCAGCCGGTGTCGATCCCGTCGTAGGCGAGGTTCGAGACCTCGTTGTGGGTGATCACTGCGTGGTCCACGTAGGTGGACAGGATGCCCGACATCTCCTTGTAGTCCTTCGCGACGTCGGTCACGAAGTTGTTGTCGATCGTGATGTCGCGCAGGGTCATCGCCGGGTTGCTCGGGTGGTGGGCGTCCGGCTGCACGCCGCCCACGACGACCCCCGCGCCACCGAGGTCGGTGAACAGGTTGTGGTGGACCGTCGTCTCGGTGACCCCGAGCCCGATCCCGGCTCCGTTGGCGTTGGCGTCCAGGCCGATGCCGAGGCCCACCTGCCCGAGGTGGGCGAAGGTGTCGTCCGTGAACTTCACGCGGGTGGCCGCGGCCACCTGGACCGCCGCCGGCATCTGGTTCCAGCCGTTGCGCGCGCCCTCGAACAGTTTGCAGCCCGACTGGCAGCTGGTGAGGTAGTCGGCCGGCTGCGGGACGGTCTTCGCGATGAAGGCGCCGTTCTGCTGGTCGGCATAGCCGATCGACGAGCCGGGGGACAGCCAGGTCGAGTGCGAGAACTGGATGCCCGAGAAGGTCAGATCGTGCACCGGTTCCGCGTAGCTGCCCGCGATCTGCACGAGCGACTCGAGGGAGGGCAGCACGAACGACGCGCCGTTCGGGTCCTCACCGGCGGCGGCACGGTAGTACAGCTTGCCGGCGGAGGGGTCGAGGTACCACTGCCCCTCCTGCAGGAACGCGTAGGAGTTCTCGAGCAGCAGCTGACCGCCCGCGAACGGGCGTGCCAGGGTGTCGTAGCCCCAGTTGTTGTTCTGCCACGCGGGCTGCTGCATGGTGATCGTCGTGCCGCTGATGCTCTTCACGGGGGCGTACCGATCGGTGAAGGAGCCCTGGCTCTCGACCTCGATGCGGCTCTGGTCCGGCAGCGTCGCGAGGTAGTTCAGCGCGGGATTCTTGATCTCCATGCCGGATTCGGTGATCGTCACATCGCTGCGAGCGATCCTGATCGCCGCGCGCGGCACCGCCGCGTCGTTCTTGTAGAGCTGGCGGCTGTCCTGCCCCTTGGGCACCGAGGCGACGAAGATGTTCTTTCCGGCGTCGTACGGCGTCCAGCCGGTCACGGCCTCGCCGCCCGAGATGATCGGGTGCGCCCCCTTGGCGGCGGTCCAGGTCACCGGCTTGGCGCTGGTGCCCGAGTCCTCCGCGGTGAAGCGCAGCGGCTTGTCGAGCCGGTAGGTCCCGTCCCTCAGCTCGACCGTCACGGCGCTGCCCGCGCGCGCCGACGCGCGTGCCATCGCCTGCGCCGCCGGCAGCGTGCGCAGCGGCTTGCCCGGCGTGCCCTGATTGTGATCGTCGCCGTTCGGCGAGACGACGATCGTGGTCCGGCCGGGATGCGGCGGCACGGCGAGCGCCGGCGTGGCGGCGGCCACGACGACCCCGGTGGCCACGAGGGAGATGCTTCCCACGAGGGATGCCAAATGGCCTTGTCTCACTTGTCCCTGGCTCCCTTGGTGCATGTGACGTAACACATAATAGGTATGATGAAAGCGGCGCAACGGGCCTGAGTCAAGAGGGGTGATTTCCCGGGCATGAGTGAGCAACGGAGCGAAGGCCCTGCGAGCAGCCGTCGCGTCGAGGTCTCCACGCTGGGTGAGGCCGTGCTGCGGCTGTCGCCCCCGACGGGCGAACGGCTGCGCGACTGCGCCCAGTTGCGCGTGCACGTCGGCGGCGCCGAGGCGAACGTCGCCGTCGCCCTGGCATCGGTCGGCGTGTCCGCTCGCTGGACGTCGGCGCTGCCCGACACGGTCCTCGGGCGCCGGGTCGCGGACTCACTGGCGAGCGCCGGCGTCGTCCTCGACACCGTGCGGTGGACGGCCGGCGAGCGCCTCGGACTCTACTTCGCCGAGATCGGCTCCCCGCCGCGCCCGACGAGCGTCCTCTACGACCGGGCCGGCACCGCGTTCGGCTCGCTCCACGCCGACCATCTCGACTGGGCTGCCGTGTGCGAGGCTCGGATCATCCACCTGACCGGCATCACCGCCGCTCTGGCGCCGGGGTCGGACGCGCTCGTGCTGCGAACGGCGCGGGAGGGGCGCAGCCGTGGCGCTCTGGTCGTCTACGACGTCAACTATCGGGCGGCGCTGTCCTCGCCGGAGGAGGCCGCCTCGTTCACCGCCGAGGTGGCATCCGACATCGACGTGTTGATCTGCCGGGCCGAGGACGCGCGCGATCTCTTCGGCCTGGCCGGCGATCCCCCGGCGCTGGCGGACGATCTGGCGAAGAGGTTGGGAGTCGGCCGCGTCGTGGTGACGGCCGGGGCCGGCGGCGCCGTCGCACGGTGGGACGGCGAGTCCTTCGCCGCCCCCGCACTGCCCACCGTCGCAGTCGATCGGATCGGCGCCGGGGACGCCTTCGCGGCAGGCATGCTGTGGGGCGTGCTCGACGGTTCCCCCGAGGATGCGCTCCGCCGGGGGACGGCGATGGCCTCCTTGGCCATGACCGTGCAGGGAGACCAGTGCCGCTTCAGCGCCGAGGAGGTGCTGGAGCTTGCCCGGGGCGCCGGGCGTGAGGTCCGCCGGTGAACCGGCTCACGCTCGGGTTGCTTCTGGATGTCCTGACCGGCTGAATGTCTCACTGACCTGCGCGGCGACGCCCGCCGCCGCGCCCACTCATGCCGGCCATCTCGCCTGAACCGTTCAGATGTGTCGTACTGATCGCACGCCGTCGGACCCCTCGCCAAGGGCCGTCTCGATCAGTCGTCATACTCTTGCAGGGAACGGCGAGGAGGAAGCACGGTGACCGACACCCAGCGTGAGGGCGGATACCGGCCGGGTTATGAGGTGGCGGCCGAGCAGGTGCTGGAACTCATCGCCCGGCTGGGCCTGCGACCGGGCGACCGCATGCCGACGGAAAACGACCTGGCCCGCCAGCTGGGCACCAG
>NZ_MWJN01000172.1:0-9730 GCF_002027145.1 Microbispora sp. GKU 823
CGAAGGATCACGCGATGGCCGTCCTCATTTCACGACGCCACGCCTCTACCAGCGGAAACTCTTACACCACTCCCGTGGACGCAACCCCCGCGACAGCCCGGGAGTCTGAGGCTATCCTCTGATCATTCACCCCCCACCCCCGCAGAGGACCGCAACCTTGTCCGAGACGATCGAACCGGACCCTGGCCAAGGCGTCACCCGCCCTCCGATCGCTGGCTCGCCCGGCGGGGTCCAGTACCCACCGCAGCAGGCATATGGGGCGCAGTATCCGCCCCACCAGGCACCCGGGATGCAGTACCCGCCTCACCAGGCACCCGGGATGCAGTACCCGCCTCACCAGGCACCCGGGGCACAGTTCCCACCGCAGCAGGCACAGAAGAAGAACTTGACGTTCGGCTTACTCACGCTGCTCGGAGGAGGCTTGGTTGCTGTTGGATCGTTCCTGCCTTGGGTCACAATCACCGCGCCCATCTTGGGCACGATTAGCCGAAACGGTATCGACGGCGGTGGCGACGGCGTCGTGTCGCTCGTGGTCGGAGCGATACTCTTCGCGATCGGCTTGGCCCGGGTGACCGCGTCCGTGCCGGGTTGGCTCCAGCGGGTGCCGATCGCGCTTGGCGCGCTTGCCGGGCTAGTAGCCGTGGTGGATTTCGGTTCTGTCAACGACAAGCTCGCCCAGCTTCCGTCGTCGTCGTCGGCGTTCGTGGCAGCCAGCGTTGGCCCGGGGCTGTACATGGTGGCGATCGGCGCGGTGTTCTCGGTCATCGGTGGGCTGGTCACTGACCCGGCGAAGACCAACAGATCGTGATACGCGCGCGATGTGCGGCTGGCAGCGGAGCACGTTGCGAGCTGGAGATAGAGGTGCTGGAAGGGTCTGAGGGGATGCCACGCTGACCCTCGCCGATTTTGGCCGGGGGCCGGCTACGGGTCCGAGGGTATTTTTGACCTGGGGCGATGCAGCCCGCGGCCTAATAATCCGGGCTCGGCTGGCGTGAAAATCCGATCCGGTGCGGGAGCTGGCGGCCACGGGAACCGGGGAAGGCCTGGCGGTATGGATCGGATGGGGGTTGAGGACGTCTCCGGCGCCTCGGCCTGCCCGGTTTTCGGTCCCCGATTTCTCAGCCTGTCACGCGGGGCTACACGGCGCTGGCTCCAGGGGTCTCGCTGCTGCCGGGCTGAATCCATTGGCGCAGGTGGTCAGCCGGCTGCCGGGCCCGGTTCCGTGCTACCGAAGGGGCGGCCGGGTCGGCGGCGATCTGCTCCTGGACGCGGGCGGCCGACGCCACCACCGCAAGGTAAGGGCAGCATCTCGCTCGTCATGTCAGGCCGCCCTCGTGCCGTGCCGGTTCGCTGCCCGGCGGTACCGGGTCATGCGCTGTTCCGGTCATGCGTGAGTTCGACGAGGCCCTCGCTGAGTTCGGGGCGGTCCTCGATACGGTCCTGGTCCTCCCGGCGCGAGGACAGCATCGCGAGGACCTGGGCAGCGATGGAACCATCCTGCGGGACCGGGACCGGGACCGGCCCGTACACGGGACCGTAGGTCTCGACGAAGTAGGACCAGGCGTCGCCGCGAGGACCGAAGTCTGCCTTCTCGACGAACACCACGATCTTGTCCCGGATCTCGTCCGCCGTGAACTCGCGCAGCCAGGAGTAGAACGTGCTCGACATCGCCCCGCAGCTCGCGCCGATCCGGTGGCCGTTCCGATCCATCAGGCGGTTGAAGTACCGGGTGATGCCCTGCGGAGTGTCGTCCTTCGCGCACAGGGCGAGGTAGTCCACCACCGTGGCCTCGAACTCGGTCTCGTCCTCGCGGTCCTCGTCCTCCAGCGCTTCGGCGTCAGGACCGGTCTCCTGGAAGAAGGACACGGGACCGAGGTCCTCGCGGTTCTCAGCGCGGTCCTCGCCGTCCCCGTCAGTCCCGATCCCGGACAGGTCCGCGCTGGCGACCGACGAGCCGGTGTCGAAGGACTTACCACCGTCGATCGAGTCCCAGTAGCTGGCCTCCTTCCGCCGCTCGGCGACCTTGGCAGCGAGGAGGGCCCGGTTGTTCAGGAAGTCCTTCCAGATCGGCGTGCGACCCAGGTACTCCTTGACGTGCTCCGGCAGGCACTTCGGGTCCGCGCCGTAGCTCGTGTTCGCCGGGTAGTAGTCGATCATGGCGTTGATGTCGCTGTAGGCCATGCCGTCGCTGAGCCACCGGTCGAACGTATGGGCCATCGCCGGGAGCTTGATGGAGCCGGGCCGCTTCAGGGCCGCAGCCCACTCACGGTCCATGTAGGCGCGGTCCTTGATCTTCTTGCGGAACGCCCTGGCCAGGTCCATGCCGGAGAAGCCGAGCATCCCTCGCGGAGCGTTGAGGATGTCGTCCTCCATCTCCTCCTCGGTGTGCTGGGTGGGCAGGGCCAGCACCGGGAGCGCGTTCACGTCGGCGATCCTCGCGCCGTTCACCACGACCTCCTCCTTGTGGAGGATGTACTCGTTCTTGTCCCCGGCGCGCTCGCGGTTCCTAATCAGCAGACCGGCGGCCTCCAGCTCACGGAGCCAGACGTTGAGCTGTGTCAGGCTGGTGTGGCCGCCCGCGCTCCGATTGCTGGGGAAGTACTTGATGAGCTTGCTCTGCGGGATCTTGGCGGACGCCCAGGACTTGGCGGTGGCCTCAAGCATCAGCAGGAGGTGGAACGCGCGGTCGGAGATGTGCGCGGTGATGACGCTCATCGCCACCCACGTCTGGGCCCTGCGGCTGATGCGCGGCTTTCCCCGGAACGTGTCGTCCGCCAATTCCGGCGAGAGGACCTCGTACTCGTTGCCCTGCTTGTCGCCCCGCTTGGTCTGGCGGGTGCGGAGGAAGCCGTCCCGCTTGAGCCGCTCAACGGCACGCTCAACCGTGCGCTCCGACGTGTGGAGCTTCTTGGCGATCTCAGGGTAGGTAAACATCGGCCAGCGAATACCGTCACCGTCATCGTTGTAGGCGCTGTAGTCCCGCTTGCTCGCGAGGACAAGGGCGATGATGCGAATCCCGGTGCTGGTCATTTGGTCTGAAAAAACGAGTGGCTCAGGAATCGCCGCGAAGTACCGCTGCGTAGTGCGGACTGCTACACTAAGCATCAGATGAACCCATCCTTCATCTCGCGGGCCCGGAGTGTTACCAGCACTCGCGGGCCTTCTTATTCGGACCAATTACCACGATAGCACGCACCCTTTCCGGGAATGTGGCGGCAAGATCGCCGAGGGTGCTAATCCGGTCGGAAGCCAGTCGCCACTCCCGCCATTTTGTGGGAATCCGACGAAAGCCAGCGCGAAATCCCAACTTAACGCGGCCGAAGGTTTGTCACCATGTGCTGTCCGACAAGCGAGCAGGTCAGAGTCAGGTCCGCCACTGACCGGCGATGAGGTCCGCCACTGAGCGGCGATGGAGTCCGCCACTGAGCGGCGATAGTAGTCAGAGGTTCTTAGACTGAGATCTTGATCCACAGTACTTCGTACGACGCGCGGAGCGCGACCGCAGGGAAACGCCCAAAAGCCAGGCCAAGCCCGAGGGCGGGGGGATCGGGATTCCCGGCACCAGGGTTTCCCGGCCTGGGGGTGGACCCTCGGCTACGTGATCGATCTCCGGCCGGATTCACCGGCATCGGCACCTCGGTCCGTGGTTGCATATCCGGCCTCCCGCCGCCTTAGCCCCTCGGCGGCCCTCAGGGCTATTCTCCGGCCCTATCAACACCATTCTGGACCCCTGGCCGCCGAGCGGCCCGCAGAACGCCCCATTGGCCGTTCTGGCGGCTTCGGGGAAACTCACCTCCGCCGCTGTCCTACCCCGGTCGGCCACTCAGTTCAAGTTAGGAGATAACTCCGACTTGAATATCCCAACTTGCCGTCGCCGCCCATACCACGTCCGGGTGAGGGGGCCGGACAATATCCCAACTATCCCCAGGTGTGGAATTTCTCACGCCGCATCCCAACTAACATTTTTGGGCGCCTGCTCCTTAGCCTCGAAATATGCGCGACCTGGATAGGCACCCGAGTGAACTGACCGAGGGCGAGCGCTGGGAACGGTTCGCACAGATCCTCGCGCTCGCACTCGTCGAGGCGTGGGAGGAGGGCCGCCTTCCCGTTCCGGTTGAGGGGCAGGAGGCGGCGTGAGGCGTCAGAACGGGACGATCTCCAAGCGCTTGTCCCCGCGATGACCTGGATGGACGACGATCTTCTGCACCACCTGCTTGATCAACTGACGACGACGGTCCTGGGAGATGACTGGCCAGGCCTCCCGCATCCCCTTGAAGAACTCCGGCGGCATCGCCCTCTTGGCGGCAGTTTCGGCTGCTCCCAGCTCCGAGAGACGTATCTGAGCCTGGGATCGCTCAGACTCCCGCATTGCCCTGCGCCGGTTGTACGTCTCCCGGTCGATGGCGTCGTCCTCGTACAACTCGACGAGGCGCTCCAGTTGCCGCTCGGCGTCCGCCACAGCCCGCTGGAGTTTATCGATCTCGGACGACCTGGTCCTTTCGGTGGCGGCCTTCCGCGCCATGTCCTCGACTGTTTCAAGCGACTGGGCCCGGTTCTCGGTCCACTCCAGGATCTCGGCCTCCGCGACCTTCAGCAGGACAGTCACCCCCTTGCACTCACGTGTGACGATGCCGGGGCAGCGGAACCTGACCTGGGGCGGCGTGCGGGCATCGGCGCCGGCGGTCATCTTGCGGTCGCAACGCCAGCACCTGAGGATGCCGGAGATGCTGTACTTGGCCTTCGTCGAGGCCCAGTTCCTACCCAGTGAACTGGTCCTCTTCGCGCAGAAGGCATCCCACAGTTCCCGACTGATGATGGCCGGGTGGGCACCGGGGTACCAGTCCCACTGATCGAAGCGTCGACTCGTTGCTCCAGGCTTCCGCTTCCTGATTAGTCCGGCCGCGAAGCCCGTCTCCATGGCAGTCAGCCATCTGGCGCTGGTAAGGACCTCGCCGTTGCTGGCCCTGATCCCGAGGTTGGCCATGTCACGGGCCGCCGAGCTGAGCGGCTCGTCATCAACGTATCGCTGGTACATCTCGGCGAGGGCGTCCGCGATGATCGGCTCTGGCTCGTACGTCTTGCCTACCCGCTTGTACCCGAAGCGGGCCACGCCGTTGTGGGGGAGTCCCATGTCCAGCAGGATGCGATGGGTGTCCCGCCAGGAGTCCCCGATCTGGTCGGACTGCAATTCGGCGATGAGCAGCATCTGGCCACGGGTGAATCGCCCCATCGTGGTGTGGCTGTCGCCGGGCTCGGTGCCGGACAGCGCAACGCCGCCGGCCTTCTCCAGTTCGTGCAGGTTGTTCAGCGAGTCCCGCAGGTTCCGGCCGAACCGGCTCCACTTCCAGAGCAGGACGACCTCGTATTCGCCGCGGCGGACCTCGTCGATCATCTCCTGGATTTTGCGCTTGGCGAAGTCCCGACCTGACTTGTTCAGGTCGTAGACAACCCCGACGACCTCGATGCCCTCCTGGGCCGCCCTGGCGCGAGCCGCCTGCTCCTGCATCTCCGGTGAGTAGATCTCGTCGCGGCCCTTGGTGCTCGACACCCGGATGTAGATCTTGCCCCTGCGCCGTGGCGTCAGCGTATCGAAGGGGGATGCGGGGGTCGGCACCTGCAACTCCAGGGGGTGATGCGCGTGAGGGCTATGAGACAGATGTGCTTTGGTCTATCATTGTAACGGCCGGCATGCGTACGTCCATCAGGACGACGTCGGGCCGGAGCGAGCGGGCCAGCGACACCGCCGCCGCGCCGTCGGCGGCCTCGCCCACGACGCTCAGGCCGGGCTCGGACTCGATGATGATCCGCAGGCCGGTGCGGATCAGGTCCTCGTCGTCGGCCAGCAGCACCCCGATGCCTTCGCTCATGTCTCCGTCCGCCCCTCGCCGGAGCTCTCGCCCATGCCTTCGCCCGCGCTCTCGGCGCGTATGCCCGGGAGCAGGGCGGCGTCCGCGCCCGGA
The DNA here is from genome assembly GCF_002027145.1 of Microbispora sp. GKU 823. Lineage (NCBI taxonomy): Bacteria > Bacillati > Actinomycetota > Actinomycetes > Streptosporangiales > Streptosporangiaceae > Microbispora > Microbispora sp. GKU 823. The sequence goes on from NZ_MWJN01000172.1 coordinate 5,961, forward strand.
AGCGGGACGCGGACCTCGACCCGCCACGTCTCGCCGTCGCCTCCCGCCTCCATCCGGCCGCCGAGCAGCGTCACCCGTTCCCGGATGCCGTCCAGCCCGTGCCCCGCTGTGCCGGGAATGCCGCCGCTCCTGCCGCGCCGGCGCGGTCCGGTCGGGCCTCGCCGGTGGTTCGGACGGACCTCGTTGCGCACGCACACCTCCAGGACGCGGTCGTGTACGCCGGCGTCGACCTCGATCGGGCCCGTGCCGTGCCGGATCGCGTTGGTCAACGCCTCCTGTACGACGCGGTAGGCCTCCCGGGAGATCACGGGAGGCACGGCGGACAGGTCGCCGAGCCGCCGGGAGACCGGCCTGTCTCCGGTGAGGGTGGCGTCGAGCAACGCGGGGAGGTCGCCGAGGGACGGCTCGGGGGAGGTCCGCCCCGCGCCCTCCCGCAGGACGCCGATGACGTGGTCGAGCTCGTCCAGCGCGCTCCGGGCGGAGGTCTCGATCGCCTCCAGCGCGGCCCGGGCGGCGGCGGGGTCGCGGTCGAGCACCCGGCCAGCGGCGGCGGCCTGCACGGTCACCACGCTGAGGGCGTGGCCCACCGAGTCGTGCAGCTCCCTGGCGAGCCGGTTGCGCACCGCCAGCCGGTGGGCCGCCTGCCGCGCCAGGGCGAGCCGGTCGGCCGCGGACGGCCCGAGGAACGCGGGGGCCAGGCGGGCGAGCAGCGCCCCGGCGCCGACCGCGAGGAAGAGCAGGCAGACGAGCACGGCCAGCCCGGCCGGCGGCCCCCACGCCGTGGCCCAGCCGCTGCGGATCCCGGGGTCCACCAGCCCGAGATGATCCCCGGCCAGCGGAAGGACAGCAAGCCAGACCGCGAACGGCACCATGGCCAGGGTCACCCCGCTCGCCAGGCCGCCGATTCCCAGGTGCAGGGTGAACCACGCCGCGGTCCTGCGGCGTTCGGACCATGTCCGCCGTACGGACGACGGCGGGGGCTCGACGGCCGCGCCCAGCAACGTGCGTGCGGCGGCGACCTCGAAGGCCCGGACCGGCAGGAACAGCCCCGACACGGCCACCACGGGGAGCACCGCGATGAAGATCAACGGCTGAACCGACAGCAGCGGATCGCCGACGTCGGGCGTCGGACGCCACAGCGCCGTCGCGACCTCTCCGGCCATCATGTAGGGCATGAGCAGCGCCCCACCGACGATCAGGCAGGCCCACCTGCGGTAGGTGACCCTGTCGAGCAGCGGGGCGAGGACGCGCTTCACGTTCCGATCGTCCCGCACGAGCGGCGAACGCGGTGCCGTCCGGTCACGGCCTGTGGACAAGCATCCGCCACCCGTGCGCGGGCACGAGAGCGGGGTCCCCGTCCGAGCCGGCCGCCCCTGTCCAGCTCTCCGTCCCGGCGCCGCTCTCCGCGACGGTCAGCCGGGAGACGTCCACGGGGAAGCGGTAGGCGTCGTCGCCGATGTTGAGCAATGTGACGACTTCTCCCGCCGGTCCCTCGCTGCGCAGCGCGAGGGCCTTGTTGGCGACGTGCTCGGCCTTCGTACGAGCCCGGACCAGCCAGGGGTGCCGGCGGCGCAGCCCGATCAGCCGCTGGTGGAGCCGGTAGACGGGCATGCCGTGCGGCGCCAGGTCGCAGGGTCCTTCCGGGAAGGCGGGCCGGATCGCGTCGTCGCCCCCGGCGCGTTCCTCCTTGATCCCGAGGAAAGCCTGCTCGTCGCCGTAGTAGAGGCTCGGCACCCCGCCCACGGTCATCAGGACGGCCAGCGCGTGCCCCAGGTGCCGCGGATCGGTGAGCCTGCTGGCCAGACGCGTCACGTCGTGGTTGCCGACGAACGTCATCGGCGCGAGCACCTCCAGCAGCCGGTCGTGCCGGTCGAGCGCCCAGGCGAGTTCGAAGAAGTTGCCGTCGTTGAGGGAGCTCCAGATGGCCTTCCACAGCTCGTACTGCGTCACCGAGTCGAGCCCGCCCTCGGTGACGTACGCCGCGTAGTCGCCGTGGATCACCTCGCCGGCGAACCAGGCCTCGGGATGCTCCCGCCGCACCCGGGTGACGGCCTCCCGCCAGAAGGCGCGCGGCACCGCGTACGCCGCGTCGAGCCGCCAGCCGGACGCGCCGCGGTCGAGCCAGTGGCTCATCACCCGTACGACATGGTCGAGGACGGCGGGCTCCGCGTGGTTCAGCGCGACCAGGTGGTCGTGGCCCTCGAACACGGCGAAGCCGCCGGCGCCGTCACCCGGGCGGAACCAGCGGGAGGCGGGGGAGCCCGGCCCTTCGGCGAGCGCCCGGCCGAAGACCGGAAACCCCCTGCCCACGTGGTTGAACACCCCGTCGAGCAGCACCCGGAGCCCGCGCCGCCGCGCCTCGGCCACCAGATGGTCGAAGTCGTCGTCGTCCCCGAGCCGGGGATCGACACGGAAGTGGTCAACCGTGTCGTACCCGTGCGTCTCGGACGCGAAGATCGGGCCGAGCTGGAGGCCGGAACAGCCGAGGTCCACGGCGTAGTCGAGCCAGCTCTCCAGACGCCGCAGCCGGTGCCGGACCGGTGCTCCCTCGGGTGCCGCCGTCAGCGGGGCGCCGGTGAAACCCAGAGGGTAGACATGCCACCAGATCGCATGGTCGCTCCACGACGTCACAGCCGCTCCTCACCGTCGTCCGTCTGGTCCCGGTCCGTCTGATCACAGTGTCGTCGTCTCCGCCTCCTCCCGTGTGGGCGGCCCCTCGGCGCCGGCATGCCCTACGAAGGCGGGGCGCCCCCTGCCGCAGGCGCGGCAGACGCCCCGCGTGCGGTAGTGGTAGCCGACGGCCGCCGTCCCCATCGCCAGCCCCCAGGCGAGGAACCAGGGATAGATGACGTCGAACACCCAAGGAGAGACGCCCTCAAGGGACGGCTTCGCGAGGCCGAGGGCCACCGCGACGCGCAGTCCCGTGCCGAGGACGCCGACAGGGACCAGCATGACGCTCCCCACGAAGGCGGCGGTCAGCGGCATCCACCGCGGCATGCGCAGCGGCGGCCGCCAGGTCCGGGCGAAACCGAGCCCGAGCGCCATGCCGATCAGCGCCAGCACCCCGGTGTCGCCCAGCCCCGGCGTCCACAGGTGCACGTCCCCGAACGCCCGGGGATCGGCGAGGCCAACGTGCCCCCGAGGCCCCACTGCACCTTCAGCGCGCCGTACCCGGCCGCGAGCAGCACGGTCAGGTATCCGGCGCGGACGCTCAGCCTCTGCCACGACCCCCGGGCCTGCCACCGTCCCCCGGCCCCCACCGGCGGGAGACGTGCGCCCGGCGGCGCCCTCCACGCCGCCGGCCCCTGGGCCGCCCGTACGGTTCGGAACCAGGTCCGCGGAGGAGTCCTCGTCGCAGTCTCCGGTCCGGCCGCAGCGCGCGCAGGCGCCGCGCGCGCGGCGGCGCACGTCACGGCGGTCACGAGGAGCGTCGTGCCGGCGGCGAGCGCGGCGGCGCGGGCGGCGGCCATCGGCAGGTCGAAGCCCAGGTCGACGACGCCGCTCTCCCCGCTGACCGCCGCGATCGCCGCCATGATCCCGCCCACGATGTCGAAGGCGATCCCGCTCGCCCCGGCGCCGGCCAGCGCGAGCCCGGCCACCGCCATGGCGGCGGTGGCGAGCGCGCCGGGGGTGCTGGGACGGGGTGCGCTGGGGCGGGGTGCGCCGGGGGTTCGTGATCGCGTCGAGGTGACCGGTGAGCACGGTACTCACCCGGGCAGTCGCGGTCGGCCATGCAGTGGTCGATGTACGCGTTGATCCGGCGACGTAGT
>NZ_MWJN01000173.1:0-9607 GCF_002027145.1 Microbispora sp. GKU 823
ACCGAAGTGATCGAAGAGGAGTGCGCCGAACCGCGCCGACACCACAAGATTACCAGGGTCCGGCACCGCCATGACCCGATTGGAGAACAACGCCCCCACGGCGCGGGCTATTCCCCGCCGGGGCGGCCCTGCCCCGGGCGTCCGGTTGTCCAACACACCAGCCCGCGGCGACTGTTCCCGCAGGTCGTGACCGGGAGCATGTCCCGCCTCCCGTACGCGGCAAAACGGGCGGGCAAGCGGGGACAACCAGATCCGGCTCTCAGGCATCTACTTAGCGCCGCGGCGGACAGCCGGCATGGCACGGATGATCGGGGAGGCACGACGTGAGGGACGAACGCCGCAAGTGGCCGTCGTCCCCGCGCTCCGCGACGGCTCCACGTGGCCGTCGTCTTCCCACGCAACCGAACGTCAAGCCGCTCGCAATCGCCCCGCGCTACGAAGACGATGCGGAAGTCCCCGTACGGCGCCAACCCGGCCGCCCGGACTTTCGTCGCTGGAGGTGGCCATCATCATGCGGTCGGAGTTCGACGACATCCGTGCCCACATCACCGCCGAGCCGCCGCGCACGGGCGAGTTGCTCGAGCTCGCGCACTCCCTGCTCGACGACCTGGAGCAGTTGCGTATGCGTGAGGCGATCCTGCGCTCGCACTATCTCGCCCTGCTGACGGCGGCTCGCGCCACCGTGGCCGCGGACTCCGCCGGCCACCCGGAGGCGCTCACCTTCCTCCAGCACGAGCTGGCCGAGCACGGGCAGCTTCCCGACGGAGAGCAGGCACAGCGGATCTTGTCGGACGCCGTGGCGGCGCAGTCCATGCTCGCCCACCTCGACGAGCCCGTGGTTCCCCGGCGGTCCCGCACTCCCCGCAGCCCCCGCTGCGGCGGAGTCAGCCGCAGTCTGCGGGGCTGAGCGGCTCAGCCGCCGGGGATGAGGTCGTGCACGAAGACGACGTTGGGGTAGGCCGGGTTGTCGGTGTACCCCTGAACGTTGCCCAGGTAGGCCCGCTGGTAGTTGGACACCCAGGGCACCGCCACCACGGCCTGCTCCTCGATGAGGTTCCTCTGGAGTTCGGCGTACGCCCGCTCCGCGGCGGGACGGTCGTTCGTCACCAGTGACGGCAGACGATCGATCTTCGCGTCGACGTCCCTGTCCTTGAGGTAGGTGAGGTTGAAGGACACCGGCTCGGCGCTGTGGAAGACGTTGAGGAACCACGAGTACGCGTCGGCGTAGTCGGGCCACCAGTACATGACGAGGATGTCCTGGCGCTTGGCCGGGTCGGCCGACTTGCCCTGGTTCCACTGGTCGTTCCACTGCATCGCCTTCGCGTCGAGCTGGACGTTCAGCTCGGCGAGCGCGCTCTTGAGCCTGCGTACGAGCAGTTCCTCGTCGTCGTCCCCCTGCGCATAGGTCAGCGTCAGGCGCAGGGGGTTGCCGCCCGGGCCGTACCCCGCCTCGTTCAGCAGCGCGGTGGCCCCGGCCAGGTCCTGCTTCTGGGTGAGGCCGGGCGTGTGCCCGAGCAGGCCCTCGGGCACCAGGCCGGAGGCGGGCGCCCCGGCACCCTTGAGCCCGGTGATCAGGCCGTCGTAGTCGATCGCCTTCTGCACCGCCTTGCGCAGCCGTACGTCCGCCAGCGGGCCTGAGGCGGTGTTGAACAGCACGAGCATGTTCTGGAACGACGGCACCTGGAGGGTGCGCACACCCGCGGTCGCGCGGGCCCGCCGGAACAGTTCGGGGTTCAGCCGCTGCACGTAGCTCGCCTCGCCGCGCAGCAGCAGCCGGTACGCCCGGTCCAGGTTGGGGGTGACGCGGAACTCGATGTTCCGGTAGTGCGGGCCCTCCCAGCCGCCCCAGTAGCGGTCGAAGGCCCGCAGCACCAGTTCCTTCTCGCGGCCCTTCTTCCAGCTCGCCACCGTGTACGGCCCGGAGCCGGCGTCCCGGCCGGCCTGGAACCACTTCTTGAGGTCGCCCGATCCGGCCGCCTGCGTGTCGTAGATGTACGCCGCGTAGTCGGCGGAGGCGACCAGGTCGAGCGGGGCGGCGTACTTGAGCCGGAACTCCACCGTCAGCGGGTCCTTGACCGTGATCTGCTGCACGGGGTCCCAGATGTAGGCCGCGCCGGCGCCCATCCGCTTGGTGCGCTCGATGGACGCCTTGACCGCGGCGGCGTCCACTGGTCGTCCGGTGTGGAAGACCACGCCGGACCGCAGGGTGAACGTCCAGACCTTGCCGTCGGAGGACGTCTGCCAGCGCTCGGCCAGGCGCGGCGCCGCCCGCCGCGTCCTGGGGTTGTACATCGTCAGCGAGTCGTAGATGTTCTCCATCGCGACGACCTCGTTGGAGTACGAGCTCGCCGGGTCCCAGTCGGTGACGATGTCGAGATGATGCAGGTAGACGAAGGTCGAGTCCTTCGCCGAGGGAAGGTTCGCGGCGGAGATCTCCTGGACCTCACCCCCGCCGCATCCCGCGAGGGCCAGCACGGCCATCACTCCCAGCACGAGTAAACGGCGCATGCGTGCGGGTCCTTTCCGTGTCCACCATGATCGACGCTACTGCAAGATCACGATTGGACATGATATTTCCCGCTAATCGATCACAGGTCCCCTCATCCCACCCGCCTCACTGCTAGTCTCTATCCCTGTCGCAAAAAGGTTTTATGTGAGGCTTGTCCCTCACTGGGCGAGGTGCCATGAGTCCGCGCAGGCGTGACCGGCCGATCAGGTCCCGGCTCATCGGCCTGCTGCTCGTACCGCTCTTCTCGCTGGTCGCCCTGTGGGCGGTCACCGCCGGCGTCACGATCGGCGACAGCCTGAGCCTTCGTACGTACAACACGCTGTGGTCCACGCTGCGGCGGCCCGCTGACTCCCTGATCGTCGACCTGCAGAGCGAGCGCCTGACCACGGCCCGATACCTCGGTTCGCACCGGAAGGCCGACCGCGACGCCATGGTCCTGCAGCGCCAGCACACCGACAAGACCAGGGAGAAGGTCCGCACGCTGGCCCTGTCCAGCGCCTCCCGCTCGGCCACCACTCCGGCCATGCGCACGCAGGTCGACGAGATGCTGGCGGGGCTCAGCCGGATCGACGAGATCCGGGCGGAGATCGACGAGGGGCTGTCGGAGCGGCTGTACGCCATCGAGACCTACAACCTGGTCAGCGACTCGATCTACCGCATGCACTACAGCCTGGCGCTGATCGACGACATCCCGATCTACCAGCAGTCGCGTGTGGTGATCTCGCTCGGGTACGCCAAGGAGCTGCTCACCCGGGAGCAGGCGCTGGAGGCGGCCGCCGGGGCGTCCGGCGGCCTCACCGACGAGGAGCGCAAGCTGTTCACCCAGCTCGTGGGCAACCGCCGGTTCCTCATCGACCAGGCGCTGCCCGAGCTGGACGCCGGGCTGCGGCAGCTCCACGTCAACCTGATCACCACCCCGCTCTACCAGCGGCTGCGGCTGCAGGAAGAGCAGATCATCGCCGCGCCCAAGCTCTCGGCGCGTACGCAGCGGGTGTGGCAGTCGACCTCCGACGACCTGGCCGAGTCGTTCCAGAAGGCGCAGACCGAGGCGGCGGCCCTGCTCGCCGAGCGCGCCGCGCCGATCGCCGACTCGATCCTGCGGCGGGCCGTGCTGGCCGGAGGCTTCGGTCTCCTCGCGGTCATCGCCTCGATCCTGATCTCGCTGCGGGTCGGCGGACGCCTCGCCCGCGAGCTGGCCGACCTGCGGCAGGCCGCACTCGACCTCGCGAACAAGCGGCTGCCGGGCGTGCTGGTCAAGCTCAAGCGAGGCGACGACGTCGACGTGGCCACCGAGGCGCCCCCGCTCCAGACCGCGGGCGGGACCGCCGAGATCCAGGACGTGGGGCGGGCCTTCTCCACCGTCCAGGAGACCGCGGTGGAGGCCGCCATCGGGCAGGCCCGCCTGCAGCGGGGTGTCAGCCAGGTCTTCCTCAACCTGGCGCGGCGCAGCCAGACGCTGCTGCACCGGCAGCGGACCCAGCTCCACGGCATGCAGCGCCACACGACCGACCCGGACATGCTGGAGGAGCTGTTCCGGCTCGACCACCTGACGACCCGCATGCGCCGCCACGCCGAGGGCCTGATCATCCTGTCCGGCAACGCCCCCGGCCGCGCCTGGCGCAAGCCCGTCCCGATGTACGACGTCGTACGCGGGGCCGCGGCCGAGGTGGAGGACTACGCCCGGGTGAACGTGCTGCCGATGGAGGACCACGGGCTCGACGGCGCCGCGGTGGCCGACGTCATCCACCTCATCGCCGAACTGGTCGAGAACGCCACGATCTTCTCGCCGCCGCACACCACCGTGTCGGTGCGCGGCGAACTCGTCGGCACGGGCTTCGCGGTCGAGATCGAGGACCGCGGGCTCGGCATGACCAAGGAGCGGCTCGCCGAGCTGAACGAGCGTCTGGCCAACCCGCCGGAGTTCGACATCGCGGACACCGACCGCATGGGGCTGTTCGTCGTCGCGCGCCTGGCCGCGCGGCGGGACATCCGCGTGACCCTACGGCCCTCGCCCTACGGAGGAACGACCGCCATCGTGCTGATCCCATCCGCGCTCATGGTTGGCCCCAAGGATCCCGATCTCGCCCGTCTCGCCGCGGGAGAGGTCACCCCGGAGGACATCATCCTCGCCTCGCTGCAACGGGGGCCGCAGGAGAACGAGAACACCGGCGAGGAGGACCGAAAGTGACGGAACGCATGCAGGACCAGTGGCTGGACGAGGAGGCCGGGCCCATCGTCCCGGCCTACGCCCTGACCCGCGGACGCGTGCGGCCCTCCAGCCAGGAGATCGACCTCGTCGCCATCGTCACCGCGACCGGCGGGCCCACGCCGGTGAGCCTCGGTCCCGAGCAGTGGATGATCCTCAGCCTGTGCGCCCGCCCGGCGTCGCTGGCGGACATCGCCGCGGCGATCGACCTGCCGCTCGGCGTCGTACGGGTGCTGGTGGGCGACCTCCACGAGCAGGGTCTCGTGCAGGTGCGCCCACCCGCCAACGTCGCGCGCTTCCCCACCCCCGGCATCCTCACCGAGGTGATCAGCGGCCTGCGCGCGCTGTGACCCTCTCGGTCAGAGCGCGTGCGGGTAGTGCCGTGCGGCGTGCTCGGGGGTGATGTACCCCTCCCGCAGGTCGGCGCGCACGGCCTCGGGGTCGCGCTCCTCGGGCGGGCCGTACCCGCCTCCAGAGCCGGTGCGCAGGTGCACGACCGCGCCCTTGGGCAGGAAGATCCGCGTCTTCAGCGAGAAGTCCTCGGCGTGCCCGTCGGGATACTCCACCGTGAGCCGGTTGGGCCGGCCCGGCAGGCCGCCCTCCAGGCCCCAGGGGGCCAGCGCGGTCCTGGCCAGGCCCGCGGTGAGGTACTGGTCCTCCAGGATGCGGAAGGACAGGTCGAGCCCCAGGCCGCCGCGGTGACGGCCGGGTCCGCCGGAGTCCTCGGCCAGGGCGAGCCGCTCGATCCGCCAGGGGTTGCGCGCCTCCCACACCTCGGCGGGGGTGAAGCGGGTGGCCGACTCCGAGATGTACATGAGCGCACTCGCGCCGTCGCCCGACGGTGAGGCGCCCTGGCCCACCGGGTGCGGCGCGCCGTCGGCCCACGGCTCGCCGGTCGCCTCGCGGTTGCCCCACCACACCAGGGCGTTGATGTCCCCGCCGCTGGCGGCCGGCACCGATCCAGGCACGGCCTCGGCCAGCGCCCTGATGATCAGCTCGATGGCGTGGTCGGAGGGGATGCCGTACATGAAGCAGGGCGCCGGCCGTACGGGGTGGAACAGCGAGCCGAGCCGGGTGACCAGCTCAAGCGGGCGGAAGTGGCCCTCGTTGGGCTGCTCGCCTGCCCCCGCGAGGAAGGACACCGCGATCCGGACGGCCGCCACGGTGGACGGCAGCGGGCAGTTGACCGGCCCGCCGACCTGGTCCGGGCAGTCGGTCAGGTCGACCGTCACCGACGAGCCGTCCACGGCGACCCGGACGCCGAACGGGATCGGCGTGCCGTTCACGCCGTCGGAGTCGATGACACTGGACGCCTGGTAGACGCCGTCGGGCAGCCGCTCGAACCAGCCGCGCACCAGCGCCTCGCCGTGGGCGTACATGCGGGCGACGCAGCGGCGGAAGGTGTCCAGCCCGTGCCGCCGCACCAGCGCGCCGAGGGCTTCCGCCCCGGTCCGCGCCCCGGCCACCATCGCGTTGATGTCGCCGATGACCATCTCCGGCATGCGGCTGTTGGCCAGGATCATCCGGTAGACGTCGCTGACCAGCCGCCCGGCGTCGTACAGCTTGACGCCGGGGAAGATCGTGCCCTCCTGGTGGACGTCGACCGTGTCCGTGCAGTACGGATCCTTGCCGCCGATGTCGAGCCAGTGGGCCTTGATGGCGGAGTACGCGACCAGCGTGTCCTCGTGGAAGATCGGCACCACCATCGCCGCGTCCTGGGGGTGGGAGCCGGTGCCGTACGGGTCGTTGTAGAGGATCACATCGCCGGGGCTGAGCGCGGCGGAACCGCCGACGCCCTCGACGGCCTCCCTGACGCAGAAGCCGAGGGTGCCCATGAACGCCGGCAGCGTCGGGGCCTGCGCCAGCATGCACATGTCGGCGTCGTAGAAGGCGACGGCGAAGTCCAGCGCCTCGTAGATGATCGGCGAGAACGCGGTGCGGATCAGCGACTGCTTCATCTGGTCGGCGGCCGCGTTGAGGCCCTGCCGGATGATCTCGGTGGTGATCGGGTCGGCTCCGTCGCCCAGCCCCGGGTGCACCTCCGCGTATCGGGTGCGGACGATGGTCATGGGCGGTCCTTCCGTGTGATCATGAGACAGCCGCTCTCGTGCGCCTCCACCGCGAAGCCGGCGTCCACGTAGGTGGTCGCGGTCGGCTCCACCACCAGCAGCGGGCCCTCGGCCACGCCGTCCAGGTCCTCCCGCCGTACGACCGGGGCCTCGGTCCAGGCGCCCCGGCGGAACGACCACAGCCGCGTCGTCCCCCGCCCGCCCTCGCCCGACGGCGGGGCCGGCACCATCGGTCGGTCCGCGTCGAGGACCACCCTGCTCGTCGCCCGTACGGTGACGATCTCCAGCGGGTCGGGCAGGGTGTGGCCGAAGGCCCGGTGGTAGGCCTCGGAGAAGCGGGCGGACACGGCCGCCGGGTCGTCCTCGCCCAGCCGCACCGGGATCGTCAGCGTGTGCTCCTGGCCCCGGTGGCGCAGGTCGAGGTCCACCTCGCGTACGGCTCCGGGCTGTGCGAGCCGTTCGAACAGCGTCTCGGTCACCCGCTCGACCAGCGGCAGCGCCTCGTCGTCCAGGGGACGCACCATCGTGCGGGCGGCCGACCGCACGATGTCGGCCTGCACCAGGCCGACGGCGGAGAAGTTGCCCGCGTTGGGCGGCACGACCACGGTGTCCACGTCGAGCTCGTCGGCGAGCAGGCAGCCGAACACCGGCCCGGCGCCGCCGAAGGCGACGACGGCCGCGCCGCGCGGGTCCACGCCCCGCTCCACGGTCACGCCGCGCACGGCCTGGGCCATGTGCGCGGCGGCGATCCTGACCACGCCCACCGCGACCGCGTCCATGCCGTCGATGCCGGTCGGCCCGCCAGCGGCGCCAGCGCGCGGGCCGCCGTGTCCTCGGACAGTTCGATGCCGCCCGAGATGTGCCCGCGGGGGATCATGCCGAGGTGCAGGGCGGCGTCGGTCACCGTGGGCTCGGTCCCGCCGCGCTGGTAGCAGGCGGCCGGGGTCGGCGCCCGCGCTGCGGGGGCGACCCGCAGCAGGCCGCCCGCGTCCGCGTACGCCACCGAGCCGCCGCCGGCGCCCACCGACCGCACGTCCACCCAGGGGCTCTGCAGCGGCAGGCCGACGACCTCGCCCTGGTAGAGCAGCGGGAGCCGGCCGTCCTCGATGAGCGCGGTGTCGAAGCTGGTGCCGCCCACGTCGGCGGCCACTGCCGTGCCGAGCCCGAGCGAGGCGGCCAGGCGGGCGGTGGCGGCGGCCCCGGCCACGGGACCGGACAGGATCGTCTCGAACGGCCGGGCCGCGGCCTCGGCCAGCGCCAGCGCGCCGCCGCCGGACCGGGTCACGAGCAGCTCGCCCGCGAAGCCCCTCGCCCTCAGCTCGCGCTCGAGGTTGTGCAGATAGGGCCCCATGCGGTGGCGGACGAAGGCGTCCACGACCGTGGTGCAGGTGCGCTCGTACTCCCGGTATTCACCCGAGACCTCGTGCGACAGCGAGACCGGCCCGGCGAACCCGGCCTGCCTGAGCAGCTCGGCCGCCCGCGTCTCGTGTGCCGGGTTGGCGTAGGAGTTCACCAGCACGATCGCGACGGCGTCCACGCCCTCGGCGGCGAACACCTCGGCGGCCCGCCGCACGTCCTCCGGCTCCAGGTCGCGTACGACCGAGCCGTCGGCGGCCACCCGTTCGGTCACCTCCAGGCGCAGCCGCCGGGGCACGAGCGGCGGCGGCGGGGTCCAGAACAGGTCGTAGGGGTCGTCGCGGTCGCCCCTGCGGATCTCCAGCACGTCGCGGAACCCGGCCGTGGTGATCAGCCCGACGGTCGCGCCCCGCCTTTCGAGCAGCGCGTTCAGGCCCACGGTCGTGCCGTGCACGAAGTGGCGGCAGCGGGCGAGCAGATCCTGTGGCACGGCCGCGTCGACCGCGGCGAGGACCCCGCGTTCCGGCGCGGACGGCGTGGTGGGCTGTTTGGCGACCCTGATCTCGCCGGTCGCGGCGTCGTGCAGGACGAGGTCGGTGAAGGTGCCGCCGACGTCCACTCCGATGACCGTTGTCATGCCTGGCAACGTAGATCCGGCCGCGCACCGCGTCGATGTGCCCTCACGACGACGAGATCGGCGTTGTTGTCCCCGGGAGACAGTCGTGGTCGAGCACGACGTGGCAGGCGAGCTGGAGCGCGAAGCGGGTCTGCGGGTCGGACAGGTCGGCGTCGAGCGCCTCGGCGATGCGCCTGATCCGGTGGGCCACCGCGTTGGGATGCAGGCTGAGCAGCTCGGCCGCCCTGGTGCGGGAGCCCCAGCTGTCCAGGTAGGCCTTCAGCGTGGGCACCGCGTGGGCGCTGAGCGCTCCGAGGCGTTCCAATGGGGCGAGCATGTCCCTGGCGGCGACCAGCGCGCTCTCGCTGCCGCTCAACTCCGCGAGGAGCGCGTGGACCCCGAGCCGGTCGAACCGCACGACCTCCCCGGCCGTGGCGCGTGCGGCGGCCGCGCGCGCCTGCGACGCCGTACGGCGCAGCCCGTCCGGCCCCGCCTGGCAGGTGCCGACCCCGACTCCCATGACCGACGTCCACTGTGCTGACATCCTCTGTGCTCGCGGTGAGTACGGCAGACCGGCGCCGAGAGTCATCCGTTCGTCGGCGGTGAGGAGCACGAGCACGCCGTCCTGCCACCGGGTGACCAGCGGCGGCGCGGACAGCTCGGCCGTCCCGCCGCCCGTATCTGTGAGGCCCGTATCTGTGAGGCCCGTATCTGTGAGGCGCAGTGCGCCGGGCAGCGCCGCGGCGGTCCCGCGCGCCTCGCGGAGCACCGGATCCGCCGCCCGGGGCCGCGCCGCCGCCGGGGTCGCGCAGGAGACCGCGACGTGCCAGCCGTCCACGGGCAGCCGCGTG